>JAJXZN010000100.1 GCA_021780015.1 Pseudomonadota bacterium | reverse complement strand
CAAGCCGGTCGATATTCTGGCGCGGCAAATGTCGGCGCTTGCGGCCGGCAATGCGGATATCGACCTTAACGGCGCAGAGCGCAATGACGAGATTGGCGCAATCTCCCGGGCGTTGCGGGTGCTGCGCGACGGCGTCAAGAAAAACAACGAGCTCATGGCCGAAATCCAGGCGCGCGACGATCGCGAGAAGCGGCTTCTGCGGGAAGCGGCGATCCGCGACAAGGTCGAGACATTCTCCGCCGATCTTTCGAGCCGCGTCGGCCAATTGACGGAAATGACCAAACGCATGTCGGCGGCGTCGCAGGATATGATCGCCGGCGCCCGCAATGCCGCCGAAGGCTCTTCGCAAGCCAAGATCGCGTCCTCGAATGCGGCGGGCGACGTGTCATCGGTTGCCATCGCATCGGAAGAGCTGCTGGCTTCGATCGAGGAGATCAGCCGTCAGGTCGTGCAATCGACGACGGTCGTCAAGCGCGCCGTGTCGGAGAGCATCGAGACGTCGAGCGGCATGGCGCGCCTCACCGAGGCGGCGCGGCGCGTCGGCGATATCGTCAGCCTCATTTCGCGCATTGCGGCGCAGACCAATCTTCTGGCGCTCAACGCGACGATCGAGGCCGCCCGCGCCGGCGAGGCCGGCCGCGGCTTCGCCGTCGTCGCCCAGGAGGTCAAGACACTCGCCACCCAGACCGCCCGCGCGACGCAGGACATTTCCGCCCAGATCGCCGACATGCAGGCGGCAACCGACAGTTCGGTGACGGCGATCGACACGATCCAAACCAAGATCGGCGAAATTGAGCAGATTTCGGCGATCATCGCCTCTGCCGTGCAAGAGCAGGGCGCCTCGACTCAGGAAATCGCCCGCAACGTACGCTCGGCCGCGTCCGGCACATCGGCGACGTCGAGCTTTGTCGAGAATGTCGCCAAGGCGGCCTCCCTCACCAGCCAGCACGCCGAATCCCTGGTCGGCCTTGCCCGCGAACTCGATATGCTTGCCGCGCGTGTGCTGACCGACGTGCGCGCCTTTGCCGAGACGTTGGGCGAGGCGGCGTGACGGGACTCGCCCTGCGATCGATTTTCATTTGACTCGGTTCGCGATCCCCGCGAACTAGGCATATGAAGATCAGCCTGATCCAGATGAATTCGCGCCAGGACAAGGCCGCGAATATCGCCGCCGCCGTCGAACTGATCGATCAGGCGGTGGCGCAGGAACGGTCCGATTGGATCGGCCTGCCCGAATGTTTCGATTTCCTCGGCGGCCTGCAAGCCGACAAGCAGGAAGCCGCCGAAATCCTCGGCGAGGGCCCGGCCTATACCGCCATGCAGGCACTGGCGCGACGGCACGGCATTTTCATCCACGCCGGCTCGATCCTGGAAAAAATTCCGGGTGAGGACCGTCTTTATAATACCACTTTGGTCTTCGATCGCACCGGCCGTGAGCTCGCGCGTTACCGCAAGATCCACATGTTCGACATCACCGCGCCGGACGGCACGCATTATTGCGAAAGCGCATCGTTCAAACCCGGCGACCAGGTCGTGACTTATCGGGCCGAAGATTTCACCTTCGGCTGCGCCATCTGCTACGATTTGCGTTTCCCCGATCTCTTCCAGGCTCTGGCCGAAAAAGGTGCCGACGTCATCGCGCTGCCCGCAGCCTTCACGCTGCTGACCGGCAAGGATCATTGGGAGGTTCTCTGCCGCGCCCGCGCGATCGAGACGGAAACCTATTTCTGCGCGCCCGCACAGACCGGCTTGCACAAGGCGGGCGATGCGACACGGGCGAGCTATGGCCATTCGCTTGTCGCCGATCCCTGGGGGCATGTGATCGCCCGGGCCTCAGACGGGGTCGGCATCGTCTCGACGCGGATCGCGCGGAACGCGATCGACACAATGCGGGTCCAGATTCCCGTCGCCCGGCACAAGGTCAAACTGCGATAGACGTCAGAAGGGGGAGTGCATGCGCCGTCTTTGGTATCATCGCGAACCCGGGGCGGTGCAAGCGCAAAAAAAACCGCGCCCCACTCTTCGTTCACTCCTCTCGATCATCGGACCGGGCTTCATCACCGGCGCAGCGGATGACGATCCCTCCGGCATCGCGACCTATTCTCAAACCGGCGCGCAATTTGGTTTCGGCCAGCTTTGGACGGCGGCCTATCAGGTGCCGCTGCTGCTTGCGGTTCAGGAATGCTGCGGCCGGATCGGCGCCGTCACCGGCAAGGGCCTCGCCGGCGTCATCAAAGAGCATTACAGTCGCAATGTTTTGCTCGGCGTCGTGCTGCTGGTGCTCGCGGCGAATATCATCAATATCGGCGCCGACATCGGCGCTGTCGCCGCCGCGGCGCGGCTTGTTTATCCGGCGCCGTTCTGGCTCTTTGCGGTCCTCACTGTCGCCATCGTCATCTCGCTCGAAATCTGGGTGAGCTATCCGGCCTATGCCAATATTCTCAAATGGCTTGCCTTGACGCTGCTCGCCTATCCGGCGACGGCGCTTCTCGTCTCCAACGACTGGGCGGCGATCTTGCGCGCGACGATCGTGCCGCATATCGAATTTTCCTTCGCCTTTCTCTTCATCATCACCGGCGTCTTCGGCACGTCGATCTCGCCCTATATGTTTTTCTGGCAGGCGTCGGAGGAGGTCGAGGAAGAAGAGGCGATTGCTGCGCGCGAGGGCAAAAGCGGGCCGCCGCAATTGCCGCCGCACTTCGTCCGCAACATGCGCATCGACACCACGGTCGGCATGTTCTCTTCGCAGATCGTGCAATGGTTCATCATCATCACCACCGGCACGGTGCTTTATGCGCATGGCGTGAAGAACATCAATACCGCGGCAGACGCCGCCGCCGCGCTTGAGCCGTTGGTGCATTCGTTTCCGAACGCCGGCCAATTGGCGCGCGATATTTTCGCCTTCGGCGTCGTCGGCCTCGGCTTGCTGGCGATTCCGATCTTGGCCGGTTCCGCCGCTTATGCCATGGCCGAGGCGCTCGACTGGAACGAGGGCCTGTCGCGCAAGTTCGGCGAGGCGCGCGGCTTCTATGGCGTCATTCTGGTCGCCACCTTCGTAGGTCTGGCGCTGAATTTCGTCGGCATCGATCCGATCAAGGCGCTGGTCTATACAGCTGTCTTTAATGGGATTTCTGCAGTGCCGCTGCTCTATGTCATCGCCCGGATCAACGGGCGCGCCGATATTCTCGGGGCGTATCGCGGCGGCCCGCTCTCGCGCTTCTTCGTCTGGCTCGCTTTTGGGGTGATGGCAATCGCCGGGGCGGCCCTCATCTATACGACCGTGCATGGAGGCTGATTTCGCGCGATCGCTCGAATTTTAGCTAAATCAAAAAAGAAAGCTGAAGCCGCGGGAGCTATGACGTTGCCATAGTTTTGGGGAAACGTTCGATGGCTTCATCCGGGGTCGGACTGGTCACGCCGCAGTTTTATCGCGGCACGCTCGCACAGGCCGCGCCGAAGCGCGGTTTTGTGCAGCAGTCAAAGGAATTGTCCGATGCCGTCGTTGCCTTGCAAGCGCCGGCGGTTCTGCCGGCACCGGTGCGCACGGGCTCCGGCGCCCAGATGGCCACGCTCTGCCTCGTTCAATCGGGCGATCACGCGGCGCGTGCCGAAAGCGGCGCCCTGCACGCAGCGCTCGCCGCCTATGCAACCATATTGACCGACTAGCCGCGACTGGGCGCCTGCGGTCTTGGCACCGTCATCAGATTGAATTGCGCCTTTTGGTCGTCGCTGAGCGTCGCGTAGAAATCCTTCAATTTCGGTGCAATGGACTCAATTGCTCCCTTCATCGCCTTGAGCCGCGCCTCGATCGCATCGAAGCGCGCAGCAACGGTCTGCGGCGGCTGCTGCGGACACGAATCCTCGACATTCGCGGCGGCCTTGTCGCTCACCATCTTGAGCGAATCGAAGGCGGCCTTTTGGTCGCCAGTCGGCTTCAGCGTATCGGAAATCTGCTGCACCGGCAGATCGGTGAATTGCTGCGCGCGCTCCTTGCATTGCGCGACGAAGTCGGCGGGCGCCGCCTTTTTCGGCGCGCGGCGATGGCGTCCCAAGGTGATGGCGTCGAACTTTTGTTTCTGTTCGTCGCCGAGCGAATCGTAAAGCTTGGTCAGCGGTGCGCGGATCATGCCGAGAGCCTGGTCGGTCGCGTCGAGCCGTTTTTCGATCGCGGCGATGCGGCTCACGGGCGTCAGCGGCGGCTCGCTCGGACAGGCCGCACGCAGAATGTCGCCGGCTTTGCCGGTCGCGGTCTTGAGATCGTTCAACAGATTGGTTTGATCGGCGCTCGGCTGGATCGCTTTGCCGATCCGCTCGAGCGGCAGGTCGGTCACGCCGGGCGCAGCGGCGGTGCACGACTGGGCTGCATTGGCTTGCGGCTCGACCGGCTGGCGATGATGACGGCGGCGATGTCCGCGCACCGGCGCGCCACCGTAGAGGCCGCCGTCGTAGAAGTCGCCGGCATAGGCGTCGTAATCGTAACCGGGCCAGAAGAGACCGGCGAAG
>JAJXZN010000149.1 GCA_021780015.1 Pseudomonadota bacterium | reverse complement strand
ACAAGAAGATGGGTATCGCGCTTGACGCCCGCGGCGCGCGGGTGAAGGCCCAGATCGACGAAGCGATCGCCTTGCGCAAGGAGGCGGAGGAATTGCTCGCCTCGTTCGTGCGCAAGAAAAAAGAGGCGGAGGACGAGGCCAAGGCGATCATCGCCCAAGCGCAGGTCGAGGCCGAACTCATCGCCAAGGACGCGCATGAGCGCGTCGCCGATTTCGTCCAGCGGCGCACCAAGCAGGCCGAAGACAAAATCGCCTCGGCTGAAACCCAAGCGCTTGCGCAGGTCCGCGACGCGGCCGCCGATGCAGCGACCAAAGCCTCGGAGATCGTGCTCAAATCGCAGGCCAAGGGCGCCTATGGCGACGCGCTTGTCGAACAGGGCATTTCCGGCCTCAAGCGGCTGCTGCATTGAAGGCTGCACGAGTTGGGCCCGACGCGTTTCTTCACGCAAACGCGTTAGAGCGGCCTTGAAAAGGTCGCGGTCGCATGGCTAAAGGCGGTAAGTGCATACAGGCACTTTGGTTTTAGCCGCAGGCCGAGGCCTCGATCAGCCGTTACCCGGCTGTGCCGCCGGCGGTTCCGCCTGACGAGGTTGGAATGACGCGTCTTTCGCGCCAGGTTTTCGCTTTCGGATACACCATTCCCCGCGCCGCCGGCGTTACGGGCATCGCCGCGGCGCTGGCTTTGTTCGCGGCCTTTGCGGACGCGTCGCGGACTGCTTCGGCGCAAGGCGCCGACTGCGCCGCGATACGCACGCAGCTCGCCGCGCTCGATCGCGCCAACACGCGCGCCAATCCCTACGCCGGTACGATCCGCAGCCAGCGCGCGGGCTTGGCGCGCACCGAAGCCTATGGCCACCGGCTCGGCTGTGACCGCCAACAATTCTTCTTTTTCGGCTCGGCGCCGCCGCCGCAATGTGGCCAGGTCAACGCGCAGATCGAGCAATTGCGTGCAAGCCTCGGGCAGCTCGAAGCCAGCGCCCGCCACTTCGTCGATTCGCCGCAGCGCCAGCAGATGGTCGCAAGCTATAACGCTTATTGCCGCCAGCAGACCGCAACACAGGGCGGATTTTTGGGCGGCCTGTTCGGCGGCCCGAATCCGAACCCGGCGCCGTCCGATCTCGCGCCGCCGCCGCTCGACGCCGTTCCCCAACAGGATGTCGCCGGGACGCCGACAGGCGGCTCGGAAATTTTATGCGTTCGTCATTGCGATGGCGCCTTTTTCCCGATCGCCTATGCGCCGGGACGCGATCAGGAAACGCTGACCGATTTCTGCAAGGCCTCCTGCCCCAATGCCGAGACCAGCGTCTATACGCGTGTGCCGGGCCAAGCGATCCAGACGGCGGTGGGTCTCGACGGCAAGCCCTATATGAGCCTGCCGACCGCGCTGAAGTATCAGAAGAGCCTGGATGCCTCCTGCTCATGCCGCGCCGCCGGTGCGACCTGGGCCGACACGCTGGCCAACGCCGAAGCCATGCTGAGCCACAGCAAGAAAGGCGAAATCGTCGTCACGCAAGAAAAGTCAGACGAAATGGCGCGGCCGGCAACCGCCGCCGCATCGGGCAGAAAGGGCCGTAAGCCCGCGGCCGACGACACCGATGCGACCGACAACAATGACGATATCATCAACCAGGACGCCGCCGCGGCGGCACAAGTGCCGACGGCAAGCACCGACACGGCCGGCATCTCCGCCGGCGGCGTCAACAACCAGACGTCTTATCCGCAAGGTGCCGGTCAGACGACCCAGGTTACCGGCGCTGACGGCGTCACGCGGCGCGTCCGGATAGTCGGGCCTCAGCCTTAGCCCGGCCGATCAGAGGCAGCAGGCCGGCGAGTTCCGGGCCCTGCTCACGCCCGGTCAAAGCCAGCCGGAGCGGATGGAAAAGCGCCCGGCCCTTCCGGCCGGTCTCTGTTTTCAACAGATTTGTCCATTGCCCCCAAGTCGCCTGATCCCAAGGCTCGGCGGGCAAGGCGCGGCGCGCTGCGGCGATGAAGTCGGCTTCTTCGATGAGCGGGGCGATCTCGCCGGCAACCACGCCCCACCATCCGGCGACGTCATGGAACGTCTCCAAATTGGCGCGCGTGGCATGCCAAAACGCCTCGGCTTTCGGGCCGGCAATGCCGAACGCCGCGAGTCGCGCCTGCGCGGCCTCGAAAGGCATTTGGTGCAGAGTGCGCGCCGACAAGGTTTTGAGCTCGGCCGGATCGAATTTCGCCTGGTTGCGGCTGACATGTGAAAAATTGAATTGCGCGGCGAGCGCCTCGAGCGACTGGATCGGATGAACCGCATCCGATGTGCCCGTCAGGACGGCACAGGCGGCAACGGCCAGCGCTTCGATCCCCTCCTCGCGCAAAGTGCCAATCGATAGGGCGCCGCTGCGCTTCGACAATCCCTCGCCGGAGGCCGTCGTCAGCAGGTTATGATGGCCAAAGACCGGCGCGGCGCCGGAACCGGCAAGCGCCTCGAAAAGCTGGATCTGGACTGCGGTGTTCGTCACATGATCCTCGCCACGGATGATATGGCTGATTGAGAGATCGAGATCGTCCACCACCGACGGCAAGGTGTAGAGATAGGTGCCGTCTTCGCGGATCAGCACCGGATCGGAAAGCGAGGCTGCATCGATGTGGCTTTCGCCGCGGACAAGATCATCCCAACGCATGACCGCTGGATCGAGCCGGAAACGCCAATGCGGCCGGCGACCCTCGGCCTCGAGCGCCGCCCGGTCTTCGGCAGTCAGATGGAGCGCCGCCCGGTCGTAGATCGGCGGCAGACCGCGCGCCTGCTGGCGCTTACGGCGCCGCTCAAGCTCATCGGCCGTTTCGTAGGCGGGATAAAGCCGTCCGGCGGCGCGCAACTTTGCCGCGGCGGCGTCATAGAGCCCGAATCGTTGGGATTGGTGGACGACCGCATCCGGCACGATGCCGAGCCATTCGAGGTCCGCCTCGATCGCCTCGGCGTAGTCCTTTCGGGAGCGCGCGACGTCAGTGTCATCGAAACGCAAAATGAATCGGCCACGGTCTCTCGTTACGAAAAGAAAATTGATGAGCGCCGTCCGGGCATTACCGATATGAATTCGGCCGGTCGGTGATGGAGCAAAACGGACAATAGGCGGCATGATCTTCCCTTCATTTACGCCTACCCTCGCAGCCGCGAGCCTGCAAGGCTGATGCTCGGTCACCCGTTTCCTCGCCGCTGGATTGCGTTCTTGGGCCAATGTAAGCAAACTGGAAAGGTGCGGAGGCGCCGCTGATGACGCTAGCCTGGGCCTTGGCCCTTACATGTCTTATCCTGGTCATCCTCAATCTGATCAGCGTCGCGATTGCGATTCGGCATTCGAAGCCGCGGGCGACTCCCCTGCCGCCTCCGGCTGACGCACCGCCCATCAGCATCGTGCGCCCCTGCTGCGGCATCGACAATTTCTGTGAGGAAACGCTCGGATCGAGCTTTCGGCTCGATTATCCGCATTACGAGGTGATCTTCTGCGTTGCCCGCGGCAACGATCCCGTCGTTCCGGTGCTGCAGAAGCTGATCGCCGCCAATGCCGGCGTCCCCGCCCGGCTGATCATCGGCGATGAGCGCGTCAGCGCCAACCCGAAACTCAACAATTGCGTGCGCGGCTGGGATGCTGCTCGCTACGATTGGATCATTCTCGCCGATTCCAATGTGTTGATGCCGCGCGACTATATCCAACGGCTGCTCGCCGCCTGGAAGCCCGCGACCGGCCTCGTCTGTTCCATGCCGCAGGGCTCGCATCCGACGAACGTCTGGGCGGAACTCGAGATCGCCTTCCTCAACACTTATCAGGCGCGCTGGCAATATGCCGCCGACGGCGTCGGCACCGGCTTTGCCCAGGGCAAGAACATGCTCTGGCGGCGCGACATTCTGGAAGCCGGCGGCGGCATCCGGGCGCTGGCCGCCGAGATCGCCGAAGATGCCGCCTCGACCAAAGTCGTGCGTTCGGCCGGCCTCAATATCAACCTTGTCGATAGCCCGTTTCCGCAGCCGCTCGGCAAGCGGACGCTGCGGGACATCTGGAACCGGCAGATCCGCTGGGCGCGCATGCGGCGCAAGACCTTCCCGCTGCATTTCCTGCCGGAGATTCTTTCCGGGTCGGCGACACCGGCGGTCATCGGTGCTTATGCCGGCGGTCTCCTGGGCTTCAATCCGCTGCTCGCCGCCGCCCTCGTCCTCGCCGTGCTCTACAGTGGCGAAACGGCGCTCGCCCGCTCCAACCGCTGGTATTTCTCTTGGCGCATGCCGCTGCTCTTCCTGCTGCGCGATGCCATGCTGCCGGTGGTCTATGTCGACGCCTGGCTCGTCAATGATTTCGTCTGGCGCGGCACGGAAATGACCATGCGTGAAAAGGAGCGGCCGAGCACCTGAAGGGCTCACGGCCGCTCAAAAACGCAAACAGCCGCTATTTCATATCGCCGCTCTTTTTGTCGCCCGATGGCGTCGCATGGTGACCCATGGGGTGATGAATGACGCAGCCGCCTTTCTTGCCGCCGGAGGCACAGGCGTGATGCCCCGCATAGTGCTCCAT
>JAJXZN010000198.1 GCA_021780015.1 Pseudomonadota bacterium | reverse complement strand
CCGATATCATAGAGCGATTTTTCGGCGAGCGTCGCGGTCGGGCAGGCCTGCACGCAGGCGCCGCAGGAAACGCATTCCGAATCGAAGAAATTCTCCATCTGGCCGGGCGAGATGCGGCTCTCGAAACCGCGTCCGTCGACGGTCAGCGCGAAGGTGCCCTGCACTTCCTCGCAGGCGCGTACGCAGCGGTTGCAGACGATGCACTTCGACGGATCGTAGGTGAAATAAGGATTAGACGTATCTTTCTTGTCCTTGAGGTGGTTCTCGCCCTCGTAGCCGTAGCGCACCTCGCGCAAGCCGACGACGCCGGCCTGGGTCTGCAATTCGCAATTGCCGTTGGCGGCGCAGGTGAGACAATCGAGCGGATGGTCGGAGATATAGAGTTCCATCACGCCATTGCGCAGCGCCTTGAGCCGCGGCGTCTGGGTATGGACGACCATGCCGGGGGCGACCGGCGTGGTACAGGAGGCAGGCGTGCCGTTGCGGCCTTCGATTTCGACAGGACAAAGTCGGCAAGAGCCGTAGGCATCGATGCTGTCTGTGGCGCAGAGCTTCGGGATCTGGTTGCCGAGCTCCATCGCCGCCCGCATGATCGAGGTGCCGGCGGGGACCTGGACCTTGGCGCCGTCGATCGTCAGCTCGACCGTCTCGGTCGATTTCGAAGCCGGGGTACCGTAATCAATCTCTTGGATGAGAGACATTCCGTTCTCCTCATTCCGCCGCAACCGCCGCAGTGCGGGGTCGGAAATCTTCGGGATAGTGACGCAGCGCACTCATAACCGGATAAGGCGCGAAGCCGCCGAGGGCGCAGAGAGAGCCGAACTTCATCGTCTGACAAAGATCTTCTAAAAGGCTTATGTTGGCGTCGACATCGACGCCGTCGAAGATTTTGTCGATGACCTCCTGGCCGCGAGTCGAGCCGATGCGGCAAGGGGTGCATTTGCCGCAGCTTTCGATGGCGCAGAATTCCATCGCGAAACGGGCCATAGCCATCATATCGACCGTGTCGTCGAAAACGACAATACCGCCGTGGCCAATTAACCCGTCTTTGGCCGCGAAGGCCTCGTAATCGAAGGGCGTCTCGAACAGGGCGGGGGGGAAATAAGCGCCGAGCGGGCCGCCGCATTGCACTGCGCGCACCGGCCGGCCGGAGGCGGTGCCGCCGCCGATATCCTCGACGATTTCGCCGAGCGTCAGGCCGAAGGCTGTCTCGAACAGGCCACCATAGCGGATATTGCCGGCGAGCTGCAGCGGCATCGTCCCGCGCGAGCGGCCCATGCCGAAGTCGGCATAAGCTTTGGCGCCATGCGCCAGGATGAACGGCGCCGCTGCAAAGGACAGAACGTTGTTGATGACGGTCGGGCGCTGGAAGAGGCCATGGATAGCCGGAAGCGGCGGCTTGGCGCGAACCATGCCGCGGCCGCCCTCGAGGCTTTCGAGCAGGGCGGTTTCCTCGCCGCAAACATAAGCGCCGGCGCCGACGCGCAATTCAATGTCGAAGGCATGCCCCGAGCCGAGAATATCCTTGCCGAGATAGCCCGCCGCCCGCGCCAGATCGAGCGCGGCATTGAATGCTTTGACGGCGTGCGGATATTCGGAGCGGCAATAGACATAGCCTTTGCTTGCACCGACGGCGATCGCGCTGATCGTCATGCCCTCGATGAGCATGAATGGATCGTCTTCAAGCACCATGCGGTCGGCGAAGGTGCCGCTGTCGCCCTCGTCGGCATTGCAGACGACATATTTCCGGTCGGCCTTGGTGTCGGCGACGGTCTTCCATTTGATGCCGGTCGGGAAGGCGGCGCCGCCGCGGCCGCGCAGGCCGGATTTGGTGATTTCCTCGACAATGGCGGCGCTGCCGATTTCGATGGCACGCTTCAACCCGAGCCAGCCCTCGTGCGCCGCGTAGTCATCGAGCGACAGCGGATCGGTGATGCCGCAACGGGCGAAGGTCAGCCGGGTCTGGCGCTTGAGATAGGGATGCTCTTCCGGCCGGCCGATCCGCAGCGCATGCGCACCCCCATTGAGGAATCCCGCATCGAACAGCGAACTCACGTCTTGCGCCGAAACCGGCCCATAGGCGATGCGCCCGGCCGGTGTCTCAACTTCGATCAGCGGCTCCAAGAAGAACATGCCGCGCGAACCGTTGCGGACGATCGTCACGTCGGCGCCGCGCGCCTTGGCGTTCTCAAGGATCGCCGCGGCGACTTTGTTCGCCCCAAGGGCGAGAGCGACTACATCGCGGGGGACGAAAATGCGCGTCATGCCGCGTCCGCCTCCTCGATGACGCCGACCAATTTGTCAGCGGTCAGTTCCGCGATCGGCTCGTCGTCGAACAGCGCGGAAGGGCCGTTGGCGCAGAGGCCGAGGCAGTAGACCGGTTCGACCGTGATGGCGCCGTCGGCCGTGGTGCCGTGCCAGTCGACGCCAAGATCGGCGAGGCAATGGTCCGCGACCGATTCGCAGCCGCGCGCCTGACAGGCCTCGGCACGGCAAATCTTGAGGATATGCCGCCCCGCCGGTTCGCGGCGGAAATCGTGATAGAAGGTCAGAACGCCATGCACTTCAGCGCGCGTGATGTTGAGCGCGTCGGCAATTTGCGGCACCGCTGCATCATCGACAAAGCCGAATTCTTCAACGAAGGCATGGAGGATAGGCAGCAGCGGCCCTTCGAGCGCAAGATGCGCATCGATGATGTCCTTGGCCCGCTGCGCGTCGAAGACGGCTGGCATGTTTCCACCTGTTCTGCCGGCGACGATCCTGCATTGCCGGCGCCAAATCGTGTCGCGCCCAGAAGCTTGAGTTCCGCTGGGCGCGCCGACCTTAGTTTCTCTCCGAGAAAGATGGTCCCGCGGGCCTTCGCGATCAATAAAGGCATCCCGTCGGTCTATAGAATAATTCTATTATAGCTGCGGTGCGATCAGCTTTTTTGCTTCAGCGAAGAGGGTCGCCGTCAGCGGCGTCATTGGCTCACGGCGCGGCACGACGAGGCCGATTTGGTGCACGGCCTGCGGCTCGATGATCGGAATCGAGCGAATCGGCTCCGCGACGGAGAGCGTTTCGACCAGTTTTTCGGCCATGATGCTCGACCATTGGCCGGTCTTCACATGCGCATAAAGGGCGATCACCGAATTCGACTCGAGCGTCGGCTCCGGCCGGTTGCCGGAACTCGCCAACAATTGATCGACGATGCGCCGGTTCTGCATGTCCGGCGTCAGCAGGCACAATGGAATGCGGCCGACGTCGGCCCAGGTGACGCTTTTATGGTCGGCGAAAGGACTGCCGGCGCTGGTGAGCAGGCGATATTGCTCGATGTAGAGTGGCAGGCCGCGAACCGTGCCGAGCGGTTCGTTGTCGAGATAGGTGATGCCGGCATCGATCTCGAGATTGGAAATACCTTGCAATATTTCCTGTGACGTGGCCGAAACGACGCTGAATCGCACACCGGGATGTTTGGCGCGGAAAGGCGTCGTCAGCGCTGCGACCATACTGAGCGCCGTCGGGATGACGGCAATCCGCATGAGGCCGGTCAAGCCGCTCTTGAGGGCGCGAACTTCCTGCCGCATGGCGCGCGAATCGCCAACGATGCGCTTGGCCCATTCGAGCACCCGCTCGCCTTCCGGTGTCAGGCCGTGAAAGCGCGAGCTCCTATTCACGAGCAAGACGCCGAGCGTGTCCTCGAGTTGCTTGATCCCGGCGGAAAGCGTCGGTTGGGTCACGCCGCAGACATCGGCGGCGCGGCTGAAGCTCTGCTCGCGGGCAACGGCGATGAAAAATTCCAGCTTGTCGATCAAGGCGCAAGGCCCGAGCCAACAGCGGCCGGGCGGCCCAGTCGCGCGCAATGCGAAAAATTGGTCGCTGAACTTTCGCGCAAATCCCGCTCTAAACGATTGAAATCACCCATGGATGACCTTGCGCCGCTTCGATCCGCAGCCATCGCGATCGCGCAGCGCCAAGGCTTGCCCCTTTGCGGGCACGGACGCAAGCCGGATTTCAGACCGCGCGCGGCAAGAAGGCCGGAATATCGGGCTCAAGCCGGGCGTAAAAACCCACATAGGCAGCGCCGTAAAAATGGTCTCGGGCTGCGCGGATCTTTGCCGCCGCGTCGGGTTCTTCCGCCGCGGCTGCCGCCAAGGCGGCCTTATGAAGCTGCAGGAAGCGGGCGAACTCCTCCGCCGCCTCGGTGGCGCGGCCGTGCAAAGCATAGATCGGCGTCCGGTGGCTGCGGCCACGCAGAACAATTTCGCCGAGCGGGACAAAGAGGAAGCCTGGCGCCGCTTGCATGGTCGATTCGGCGACGAGGATGGGGACGCCTAAGTCTTTGGTCGCTTCCTCAAGCCGCGCGGCGATGTTCACCGTATCGCCGACGATCGAATAATCGAACCGCATGTTCGAGCCCATATTGCCGACAAAGGCCGCGCCGGTGTTAATGCCGATGCCGAAGCGCATACGGAGGACGCGTTCTTCGCGCGGCGTAAGGCTGGCGAGGACGCGGGTGACGGTTTCCTTCAGATTCGCCTGGATCGCAGCGTCGACCGGGATCACCG
>JAJXZN010000068.1 GCA_021780015.1 Pseudomonadota bacterium | reverse complement strand
CATGCAGCCGATTAAAGCCGCAAACAGGTCGTTTAACAGTTTATTAGGGTTAACTTTTTATTTCTAACGTCAGTTGGAAATGAGGGTCGATCCATGCGCATGTCTTGCACCGCGAGGCGCTGTGCCATCCCTGCGAGGCCATCTCGGGCATGGCTCAAGAGCGCCGTGGCGCCGGCCGCGCTCCTCATCGCGGCGCTCTGCCTCGCTGGCTGCCATAATATCAGCGACGACATCACCGGCTCGATCGGCCAGGATTCGGTGCCGCCAAATTCGCCGGCCCAGCTTCAACGCTATACCGAGGATCTCGGTCAGCGTTATGACGCGCAGCCCTACGACAAACATACCGCCATGGCTTACGCGCGGGCGCTACGCGCGAGCGGACGCTACGATCAGGCTGTGGCCGTGGCGCAGCGGCTCGCCGCCAAATATCCTAAGGATATGCAAGTGCTCGGCGCTTATGGCAAGGCGCTGGCCGAGGACGGACGGCTGCGCGAAGCCGAGACCATCTTGCCCGAGGCGCATACGCCCGACCAGCCGAACTGGTCGATCCTTTCGGCGCAGGGCGTCGTCGAAGATCAGCTTGGCGATCACGATCAGGCACAAGCCTATTATCGCGCCGCGCTGAAGATTGCGCCGAACCAGCCGGAAGTTTTGTCGAACCTCGGTCTTTCCTACGCGTTGTCGCGACAATTGCCGTTGGCGGAAGAGACCATGCGGCTCGCCGCGGCCCAGCCCGGCGCCGATACGCGCGTGCGGCAGAACCTCGCACTGGTGCTCGCCCTCGAAGGCAAGTTCGATGCGGCGCAGGGCGTCGCGCAGGAGGATTTGTCGCCGGTCGACGCGGCGGAGAACGTTGCTTCGATCAAAGAGATGATCGCACAATCGGACACGTGGAACCAGATCCGCAGCTACGACAAGCCGAAACTCGCCGCAGCCGCCCCGCATCGGGTCCGTCATTACGCGCGGCTCAATAAAACCCCACCGGAAGACCTGCGCCCGACCCAGGTCGGTGCCGCCGACTGAGACAGGTTTGCTGCCAGACCGGCGCGGCAGATCCTCGCATCAGTGCATCGTCGCCGTGACTTGGATCATGGCCGGCGTGATGATCACCGCAAAGAGCACCGGCAAGAAGAACACGATCATCGGAACGGTGAGCTTCGGCGGCAAAGCCGCGGCTTTCTTTTCCGCCTCGTTCATCCGCCTCTGCCGGCTTTCGTTGGCGACGACGCGCAGTGCCTGACCGAGGGGGGTGCCGTAGCGCTCCGCCTGGGTCAGAACGGTCGAGATTTGCTTCAGCGACTCGACGCCGGTCCGGGCGGCGAGATTTTCAAACGCTTGGCGCCTGTCGGACAGATACGAGAGCTCAGCGGTCGTCAGCGTCAATTCCTCGGCGAGCGGTATGGATTGAGCGCCGACTTCCTGCGCGACCTTGCGGAAGGCAAGCTCGATCGACATGCCGGATTCGACGCAGATGAGCATCAGGTCGAGCGCATCGGGCACCGCTCTCGACATCGACTTCTGCCGCTTGGCGATCGTATTGCTGATATAGATTTCCGGGGCTTTCAGCCCGAGATAGGTGGCGGCGATGGCCGCGCCGATTTTCATCATCGTCGGCCAGCCGAAATTGCTTAAAAAGAACAGATAAAGAAGCGCGAAGACGAACAGTCCGATCGGCGTCACGAGGCGGAAGAAGAGGAACCCGACTTCCGCCTGGGGGCCGCGGAAGCCCGCCATGATCATCTGCTTCTTCGCCTGGTCAGTACCGAGCCAAGACGATAAATTGAACCGATCGACGATGTTCTTCATATAGGCTTTGGGCTGCTGGCGCAGGCTGATCTTCGACTCGTTCAGCCGTTCACGCTCGCGCGCGCGGATGCGCTCGCGTTCCGAGGCGATGACCTTCATGCGCCGGCCGAGCTTGTCGGAGTCAAACAGCGACATGGCAAGCGTGAGGATCGTGGCGAAAGTCGCGATCGCGACGAGAGCCGCCAAAATCGTCTGTCGGTTCAGCAGAAATTCAAACAGATCGTCCATGCCGGTTCGCCTATCGGTTGCCTTTGCATCAATAGTCGAAATTGACCATTTTGCGCATGATGAAAATGCCGATTGCCATCCAGATCGCGCTCGCAGCCAGGACGATTTGGCCGACCGGCTTCGTCCACAGCAGAGAGATGTAGCTGGGGCTCGTCAGATAGACGAGGCCGGCGACGATAAAGGGCAGCGAGGCGATGATCATCGCCGAGGCTTTCGCTTCGGACGAAAAGGCCTTGATCTTACCCTCCATCATCTTGCGATCGCGCAACACGCCGGAGAGGTTCGACAAAGCCTCGGAGAGATTGCCGCCGGCCTTTTGTTGGATGTTGATGACAATGGAAAAAAAGCTCGTCTCGGTGATTGGCACTTGTTGGGCGAGACGCTCGCAGGCCTCCGAAATCGATAAGCCCATGGTTGCCGATTCGACCACCTGGCGGAACTCGCTGCGCACTGGTTCGTCGACTTCGGCGGCGATGATGCGCAGGCAGTCGCCGAGCGGCAGACCGGCCTTGACGCCGCGCACGATGATGTCGATCGAGTCCGGAAACAGATTGACGAATTTCCGCAGTCGCCGCTTGGCGAGAAAGTCGAGCGCCCAAATCGGCAGGCCGAAGCTGCCGGCCAAAGCCGCGGCGGCGGCCAGATAGGGCTTGTGGGTCAAGGCAAAAAACAAAAATCCGAGCAGAAGGCCGGAGAGTGCGGAATAGACGAAGAAAACCTGCCGCGACATGCGCAAACCGGCGCGGGTGATCCGTGTGTCGAGGCTCGCGCGTTTGCGGGCGTTGCGGCGCTCGATCTCTTTCAGACTATCGGCGATCTGCTTGCGCCGCGCCGTGGCATCGGGCTGTCTGTCGATTGGCCTGCTGCGGGCAGGGGCCGAGAAGACCGCCTGGCGTTTTTCGGCTTGGCGTTCGCCGCTGAGCAGCGGATAGACGAAGACGAAGCCGAAGCCGCCGACCGCGATCGTCGCCAACAGAGCCGAGAGCAGGGCGTGAATGGGCATGATTTAGCCTCGCATCGCGGTATGGCGCATGGCGGTCATGCGCTGTTCTTTTCGCTGGCGTCGAGCGCCGCGGCGAGCCGCACTTCCTCGCCGAAATAACGAGCGCGTTCCCAAAACCGCGGCCGGCCGATGCCGGTCGAGCGGTGCTGGCCCTTGATACGGCCGGAGGCGTCTTCGCCGTCGATTTCATAGACGAGCAGATCTTGGGTCGTGACGACATCGCCTTCGAGCCCCATGATCTCGGTGATGTGGGTGACGCGGCGCGAGCCGTCGCGCAAGCGCGCCGTCTGGATGATGACGTCGATCGACGAGACGAGCATTTCGCGCACCGTGCGCGCCGGCAGCGCAAAGCCGCCCATGGTGATCATCGATTCGATACGGCTGAGCGCTTCGCGCGGCGAGTTGGCGTGCAAGGTGCCCATCGAGCCGTCGTGGCCGGTGTTCATCGCCTGGAGCATGTCGAACGCTTCCGGGCCGCGGACCTCACCGACGATGATCCGCTCGGGGCGCATACGCAGGCAGTTGCGGACGAGATCGCGCAACGTCACGGCGCCGCTGCCCTCGAGGTTCGGCGGGCGGGTTTCGAGCCGCACCACATGCTGCTGCTGCAATTGCAGTTCGGCGGCGTCCTCGCAGGTGATAATGCGTTCGCCGTCGTCAATATAATGGGTGAGGCAGTTGAGCAGCGTCGTCTTGCCGGAGCCGGTGCCGCCGGAAATCAGGACATTGCAGCGGACGCGGCCGATGATCTTCAGGATTTCGCCGCCCTCGGGCGAGACGCAACCGAAGCGAATGAGCTGTTCGAGTGTCAGCTTGTCCTTGCGGAATTTGCGGATCGTCAGCACCGGCCCGTCGATGGCGAGGGGCGGCGCGATGACGTTGACGCGGGAGCCGTCGGCGAGGCGGGCGTCGCAGATCGGCGAGGCTTCGTCGACCCGGCGCCCCACTTGGCTCACCATCCGCTGGCAGATGTTCATGAGCTGCGCATTGTCGCGGAAGCGAACGTTAGTGAGCTGGATCTTGCCGCCGACTTCGATGAAAGTCTGCGTCGCGCCATTGACCATGATGTCGGCGATGTCGTCGCGCGCCAGCAAAGGCTCGAGCGGGCCATAGCCCAGGACGTCATTGCAGATGTCGTTGAGCAGGTCTTCCTGCTCGGAAATAGACATCACGATGTTCTTGATCGCGATGATCTCGTTGACGATGTCGCGGATTTCCTCGCGCGCGCTCTCGGCGTCGAGCCGGGCCAGTTGCGACAGGTCGATGCCCTCGATCAGGGCGCCGAAGATCATGCTCTTGGTGACGTAATATTCGTCCGAGCGCCGGGCTTCGGGGGGCGGCGGCGGGGCGGCGGTCGGCGGATCGATGGTGACCGGCGCAGTCTTGCGTATGCTCTCGGACACGGTGCGGAAATTCGTGACTGTGGCCGCCGCCGGTGCCGGCGCGCGCACGGGCGCGCTTTCGCTTGCGGGCGACCGCTTTCCGAACATGCCTTACTCCTCTTTCGCGGGTGCCTGGAAGGCGATCACGCAAACCTGCCGCACCTTGCGCCT
>JAJXZN010000069.1 GCA_021780015.1 Pseudomonadota bacterium | reverse complement strand
GCCGAAGTCGAACTCGTCGGACTCGCGGCGCAGCGAATAGGGGATCTCCTCTTCGCTGGTAAAAAACTCGGGCAGGACGCCGATGCGCAGCGGTTTATGGGCACTGTCCTCTTCCGGGACGACGGTCATGCGGATTTTCTTGCGCCGAACCGTGCCCGCGGTTTGCACGGTCCAGAGCGAGCCGTTGAGCAGGCCCTTCTTGCGGTCGTTCTTCAGGCAGACAAGCTTATCGCCCGCCTCCGGCAGATCGCCGGCGCGGCCGAGCAATTCCCGCAGCCGGCGATTATAAGCGCGGCGCGTGCGATTCAAGCCGACGAGCACTTGGTCGGCGGCTTTGACTTGTTCCGCGTCGATGAGATCGCGCGAAACGATGCGGCTCGAACCATACCGTCCCGGCGCGAGACGGCCGCCATCGCGGATCAGCATCGAAAGGCGGATGATCGGATTGTCGGCCGCCTGGCGGTGCACCTCGGTCAGCATGGCATCGGGCGAGGCTTCGGTGAAGAAGCCGCCGCCCTTGATCGGCGGCAATTGTGCCGGATCGCCGAGTACGAGCACCGGCTTGCCGAAAGATAAGAGATCGCGGCCGAGCGCCTCATCGACCATCGAACATTCGTCGATAATGATAAGCTCGGCCTTGCTCGCCGGGCCGTCCTCGTTCAGCACGAAGGACGGTTCTTCGGTATCGGTGTCGCGCGCACGGTAGATCATGCTGTGGATGGTGCGCGCGTCGCGGCAACCCTTCGAGCGCATGACGAGAGCCGCCTTGCCGGTGAAGGCGCCGAACATCACGTCGCCCTCCATATTGTCGGCAACGGCGCGGGCGAGCGTGGTCTTGCCGCTGCCGGCATAGCCGAAGAGACGAAAGACTTGCGGCGTGCCGCGCTTCAGCCAAAAGCTGACCGCTTTCAGCGCCGCATCTTGTTGCGGCGACCATTCCATGGCGGGTTGATCATTCCTTGGAAACGAATCGCGCTGGCGCGCTACCTAAAAACTCTTCTAAACAGGGCGTTAGAACATTTCTATTCTCTTCGACCGAGCTTGCTTTTGGCGTCAATCTGACGCTCAGAATGCGGCATCTTCCGCCTCTTCCCAAGAAAACGGATCGACATGATGAAAATGAATGCCTTCCTTCCGGCGCACGGCGCCTCGGCTTACGGCATCCTCGCCGCGCTGGCCTTTGCATTCGCGGCCGCCGCCCCGGCCGCCGCGGCCGATGGTGCGCCGAGCATCGAGTTCCACGACGGCACGATTACGCCGCTGCGGCTCGAAGTGCCGGCCAATACGCGTTTCAAGATCATCGTCCGCAACACCGGTAAGACCGCCTCCGAGTTCGAGAGCCACAGGCTGCACAAGGAAAAGGTCGTGGCCGCCGGGCATACGATCAGCGTCGAGGTGCATCCGCTGGCGCCGGGCAAATATGATTTCTTCGACGATTTCCACGAAAATGCGCCGAAGGGCGTGGTGATCGCGAAATAGGCGCCCGTCGGTAGGCTGCGGCTACCGGGCGAGGTGGCCGAACGCCTTCACCACATTCTCATAGACGTCGCGTTTGAACGGAACGATCAGCCCTGGCAAACGCTCCATGCGTTCCCAGCGCCAGGCGTCGAACTCGGGATGCGCGTCGCCGCCCGGGACTTCGATGTCGATTTCCGAATCCTCGCCTTCGAAACGCAGCGCGAACCATTTCTGCCGCTGGCCGCGATAGCGGCCCCTCCATGACGCTTTGGCCGCGTCGACCGGCAGATCGTAGCAAAGCCAGTCGGGCGCCTCGGCAAGCAGGCGCGTCGAGGAAACATTGGTCTCCTCGAAAAGCTCGCGCCGGGCCGCATCATAGGCCTCCTCGCCCGGGTCGATGCCGCCCTGCGGCATCTGCCAGTCAAATTCGAAATGTTCCTGGCGGCGATGCCGGCGGCGGCCGATGAAGACGAGGCCGTCGCGATTGAGAAGCATGATGCCGACGCAGGGCCGGTAGCTTAACGATTCGTTCATGGCACCTTTACTGACCGCGATCGACGAGGCTCGGTGTGTCCTTGCCGATCGCGGCGCTCAGCGGGATAAGCGCCAGACCGCGCGACTGCGCAACGCGGGCGAAGCGGCTGATCTTCGCCAGACTATCCGGCAAAGCGCTGGCCATTGCGATGGCGAGGCCCTTGTCGCGGGCGATGGCTTCAAGTCTGACGAGCGCAGCGTCGATCCCATCGGGCGTCGCGTCAAGTACCAGATCGGCTTTGGCGGCTGGAACGTTATCCTGCGCGGCAAGCGTCAATGCCAAGCTTTGCGGCGAGGTGCCGTCGTCGAGATAGATCAGGCCGCGCTCACCGATTTCCTGCAAGACCGGGGCGAAGCTGGCAAGATCGGCGGTGAATTTCGCGCCGAGAAAATTGGCAATGCCGATATAGCCGGGAAACCGGCTCATCAGCCAATGCAGATTGTCGGTGTTTTGGGCGAGGGTGGCGCCGGAAAGCAGGACATGCGGACCGGGATCGGTCTGCGGGTAATCGATCGGCTCCATCGGCGCCTGCAGAATCACTTCGTGGCCGTTGGCGCGCGCCGCGGCGACATTTGCGATGAGCTCGCGGCCATAGGGCGCGAAGGCGAAGGTCACGGCGGCGGGCAAATCGGCGATCGCCGCATCGGTCATACGGCGGCTGAGGCCAAGGCCGCCGACAACGATCGCGATGCGCGGCGCATCGGCCTTGAGCGCAGCGTTCACCTCGGCCGGCCGCGCATAGACATCGGCCGGCCGCGCCCCATCGGCGCCGATACGCGGCAAGCCGCCATAGCGGCACATTTCAACAAGGCGCGGATCGGGCGCTGCCGCCAGCGCGAGGCTGTGCGCCTGCGGCACCTCGATGATCATCGCGTCCGGCGCGGTGCCGCCATTGCCGCGGATGACCTTGACGCCGCTTTCCATTTCGACCTCGGCGGCACTTTGCACAAGCCCGGATGGTCGCGCTTGCAGGGCCGGTTTGGCCGGCGGCACAGATGGCGGCGCAGCGGCGGGCGCTTCCTGTCCGATCGCTGCCGTCGCCTGCGATTCGTCCGGCGCTGCGGTCGGCACGCCATGCCAGACCGTAAAGCCGGCTAGAGCGGCGGCGGCGAGGATAGCCGGCCACGCAAGCGACGAAAGCCCCCAGCGCGGCGGCGCCTTCCGGTCGAGGCCGAGCGGCTTGTGGAGGTCGTCGTCCGGCATCATCTGCCCGTTTCCGCCATCGCGAATCACGACCTGGGATCATACACAGGTGCCGACCAAGCCAAAACCGCGGCGCGGCAAACTAAAATCCCCGCAATCGGGCGATTGCGCGGATCGTTTCGTTTAAATGGCTGCGGCGCTTACGGGGTCTTGCCGGCACCCGGGTCGGGCGTTGCCGCAGGCTTCGCAGCCGGCGCCGGATTGGCCGGCTTCGCCGGAGCGGCGCTATCGCTCGAAGGCGTCGCCGACGGCGCGGCATCGGCGCGCTTCACCCCGCGCAGCAAGTCTTCCGCGGCGATGAGCTGCTTGTCGCTCTTTTCGTCCGGCGGCACATAGGCCTGCGAGCCGTGCTCCTCATGCGTGCCGTTGAGCAGATGGCCCTTGAGCGAGGCTTCGCCCTTGGTCTCGTCCCGGCCCTTGAGATCGGCCGGCACATCTTCCAGCACGACGATATCCGGCTCGATGCCCTGCGCCTGGATCGAGCGGCCCGACGGCGTGTAATAGCGCGCCGTGGTGAGCCGCAGCGCGCCATTGTCGGCGCCGAGCGGAATGATCGTCTGCACCGAGCCTTTGCCGAACGAACGCGTGCCGATGATGGTCGCGCGCTTATGGTCCTGCAGCGCGCCGGCAACGATCTCCGAGGCCGAGGCCGAGCCGCCGTTGATCAGCACGACGAGCGGCTTGCCGCGCGAAAGATCGCCCGGCCGGGCATTGTAGCGCATCGTCTCGTCGGCGTTGCGGCCGCGCGTCGAGACGATCTCGCCGTGATCGACGAAGGCATTGACCACGGCGATCGACTGATCGAGCAAACCGCCGGGATTGTTGCGCAAGTCGAGAATATAGCCCTTCATTTTGTCGTCGGGGATCTCGCTCTGGAATTTCAAGAGCGCATCCCGGACGCCGTCGGCCGTCTGCTCGTTGAACTGGGTGATCCGGATATAGCCGATATCATCGCCTTCTTTCTTCGAGCGGACGGATTTGATTTCGATCACGGCGCGGGTCAGCTTGACATCGCGCGCATCGCGCTTCGGTCCGCGCAAGATCTTCAGCGTGACGGTCGTGTTCGGCTCGCCGCGCATTTTGTCGACGGCCTGGTTCAGCGTCATGCCGTCGACCGCTGCGCCGTCGATCGCCGCGATAATGTCGCCGGAGAGGATGCCGGCGCGGGAGGCCGGCGTGTCGTCGATCGGCGTGACGACCTTGATGAAGCCGTTCTCCTGCGTGACCTCGATGCCGAGCCCGCCGAATTCACCGCGGGTCTGCACTTGCATGTCGTTGAAGGCCTTGGCGTCCATGTAGCTCGAATGCGGATCGAGCGAGGACAGCATGCCGTTGATCGCCGCCTCGACCAGCTTGCCCTCGTCGGGCTTCTCGACATAATCGTTGCGGATCTTCTCGAACACGTCGCCGAA
>JAJXZN010000101.1 GCA_021780015.1 Pseudomonadota bacterium | reverse complement strand
CGGCGCGACCTCGCCCAGGCCGGCGGCCCGGATGGCGCCAGCGCGCAGGCGGCGCTGGCGGCGATCGCCGCGGCGCTGCAGCAAACGGCAGACGCCGCCTAGGTTCGTGCGTTCCGCGCTGCGCACCATCCCTTGCCCGCCATAGCCTGAGCCCATGCGGAACCGCGGGCCGCATCTGCCGTTAATCTGCGCCTCGGTTGGCAGAATTTCAGCCGCACGATCCGCGCAAACCCAGGCCCGGCTTCGGCCGGCGCGCGGACGGGCGAGGGAGCGTGCGATGGGCTTCGGCAATTTGCTCTATTGGGCCTTGGTTTTTTTGATCATTGCGATCGTCGCCGGCGTGCTCGGCTTCGGCGGCGTCGCCGGGACAGCCACGCAAGTGGCGCATGTGCTCTTCTGGATCGCAATCATCCTGCTGATCGTTTCGCTGGTCTTCGGCCTCAGGCGGCGTTAGACGAGGCTATCGATCTCGACCGCGCAATGCGCTAGGGTTCCGACCAATAGGGGCGCCGGACTTGTTGGCGTCTGTATAGGAGGAGCCCATGGAAATTCGCGAACCGCGGTCGAAAGCGGCCTCTGCCGCATTGGACTGGTCAGCGGGTGGCTATTCGGTTGCCGCCAAGTCGCTGCAATTGCTGGCCGAGGATATCAGCAATATTTCCGCAGCCAATTTCGAGCGCAATGCCAAGCTGATCGACGATTTGCGCGGCGCCCGCACCGTCGAGGATCTCGTCTCCATCCAGACCAAATTCATGGCCGGCATGTTCGAGGCCTTCAACGATCACGTCCGGCTGATGGGTTCACGCATGGCGGAATTGCGCAACGGCATTGTCGATGCCGGCCAGTCGGCGCCGGCAGGCTCCGATGCGGCCGCTCCAGGGCAGCCCGGCGGCGATTTGAACCAGGCGATCGAAGCCGGCAATGTCGCGATGCTGGCCAATCTCAAGGCAGGCCAGGAGATCACCCGCTCGGCCTTCGAGGCGGCAGAAAAGGCTGCCGATACGATTCGCAACGTCGCCCGCAATGCCTTTTCTGTCGATGGTCTGCCGCCGGCTTCGACGGGCAAGGGCTGAGAGGCCTAGCGCGACGTAATCGCGTTGCGCAACGCGAGTGGGTGAGCGATGTAATCGAGCCGCTCCAGGCTTGCGCCGGTGCCGCGCACCTGGACGGACCCATAGCCGAGGAGCCGGCCGAGCAAGGATTGATCGACGTCGACCGATTCGACCTTGTCCATATTCATCTCGACCGTATGGCGGCGGATAAATCCGGTTTTGTAGATCACCCGTGTCGAGGTGACGGCGATCTCAGTCGTGAAGCTGCGCCACCAAGCATGCAGCGCCGCAGCGAGCGCAAGCACACCGAGAATGAAGGCGAGGCTGAGAGCTGAGAATTTCAGCCCGTGCC
Source organism: Pseudomonadota bacterium (assembly GCA_021780015.1). Classification (GTDB taxonomy): domain Bacteria; phylum Pseudomonadota; class Alphaproteobacteria; order Rhizobiales; family Beijerinckiaceae; genus Methylovirgula. The sequence continues at coordinate 3,209 of JAJXZN010000101.1, read as the reverse complement.
GATCATCGAGAAAACGCAGTGCGCCGAGGCAGAGCGCGGCAACGACGGCCAAGATGATCGTCCGCCGGTAGATGATCCAATGCAAATGCCCGTCGAAGAGAACTTTTTCGTCAGGCTGAAGAATCTGGCCGAGATAGCTCATGCGTCACATTAACTCCGTGTCATGTTGACGACCAGACCGGCAATTCGAGCCAACCGGCGCTTTTTCAAGTGCCGGACGAAACGCCCGCAGCAAGGCATTGTGCTGCCACAAACTTTTTTGATGGTGCGGCTGCGCTTTCGAGCGCGGCCCTTGATCCTGCCGAAGCCCCGCTATGGTATTCGCAGGGAGAATGGTCCACAACATCCTTCTCTGACGTGAGGCGAGATCGCGATGGCGGAAGCGAACACAACATCTCTCGAAGCGGCGGTATCGCGCGCGGCGGAGGCGGCGCTCGATAGGATCGCGGCCGCGCGCGCCGCGCTTGGCACCGTCATCTTCGGCCAGCATCAAGTGATCGAGGAGGCGCTGGTCACGCTGCTTTCGGGCGGCCACGGCCTGCTCGTCGGCGTGCCGGGCCTCGCCAAAACGAAACTCGTCGACACTCTCGGCAAAGTGCTTGGCCTCAATGCCCGGCGGGTGCAGTTCACGCCTGATCTCATGCCGGCCGATATTCTCGGCTCCGAAGTTTTGGAGGAGGCGGCGGACCGGCGCCGCAGCTTCCGCTTCGTGCCCGGGCCGATCTTTGCGCAATTGCTGATGGCCGATGAAATCAACCGCGCCAGCCCGCGCACGCAATCGGCACTGTTGCAGGCGATGCAGGAGCATCATGTCTCGGTCGCCGGCGAACGGCACGATCTGCCGCAACCTTTTCACGTGCTCGCCACGCAAAACCCGCTCGAACAGGAGGGCACTTATCCGTTGCCGGAGGCGCAGCTCGATCGGTTCCTCATGCAGATCGACGTGCCTTATCCCGACCGCGCCGCGGAAAAGCAGATCTTGATCGAGACGACCGGCGACAAGGATCAAGAACCCCGCCAGGCGATGACGACGGAAGACCTGCTTGCGACCCAGCGGCTGGTGCGCCGGCTGCCGGTCGGCGAGCAGGTTGTCGAGGCAATCCTCGACCTCGTCCGTTCGGCTCGGCCGGGCGAGGGCGATGCCGCGATCACCCAGCACATCGCTTGGGGCCCGGGGCCGCGCGCGGCGCAATCGCTGATGCTGGCGAGCCGGGCGCGGGCCCTGGTCGATGGCCGCCTATCGCCGTCGATCAGCGACATTGTCGCTTTGGCCGAGCCGGTGCTGAAGCACCGCATGGCACTGACATTCGCCGCCCGTGCCGAGGGTGAAACCGTGCCGGGGATCATCGCGAAACTGACGCGGAAACTCGCCTGACCATGACCGATGTCCGTCTGCTGGACCGCGCCGAGCAGCAAGTTTCAACCACCACGGAAAGCGGCGCGCTGTCGCTTGCCGCGAAACTGCCTAGTCTCATCGTTGCCGCCAAAGAGGTCGCTGCGAGCGTCACCTACGGCGTGCACGGCCGTCGCCGCGCCGGCATCGGCGAAACCTTCTGGCAGTTCCGGCCCTTCGTGCCGGGCGAATCGACGGCGGGTATCGATTGGCGCCGCTCGGCGCGCGACGATCGCATCTACATCCGCGAACGCGAATGGGAGGCAGCGCATACGGTTTCGATCTGGATCGACCGGTCGGCGTCGATGGGCTTTGTCTCCAATCTCGCGCTGCAGCCGAAAAGCGACCGTGCGCTCGTCCTTGGGCTTGCCGCGGCCGATCTCTTGGTGCGCGGCGGCGAAAGAGTGAGCCTGCTCGGGCTCACGCGGCCGCTGGCGTCGCGCGGCATCATCGCGTATTTTGCAGAAGCGATGCTCGCCGAGGAGCGTACGGCCGCTTACAGGGCCGCCGAACTGCCGCCCAATCTCGTCCTGGCGCCGCGCTCGCAGGCAGTGCTGATCTCGGATTTTTTGAGCGACCCGTCCGCCATTGCGGCGCGGATCAAGACGCTCGCCTCGCGCGGCGCGCATGGCCATCTCGTGATGATCGCCGATCCGGCCGAAGAGACGTTTCCGTTCGCCGGCCATACGGAATTCCTCGACGTCGATTCATCGGCGCGGCTGCGGGTGGGGCAGGCGGAAAGTTTTCGCCGCGATTATATCGCCCGGCTCGAGGCGCATCGCGCCGCGGTGCAGCAGGCCGCCCGTCAGCGCGGCTGGAGTTTCTTGCCGCATCGCACGGATCGGCCGGCCTCCGAAGCCCTGTTGGCTTTGCGCATGCGGCTTGAGGCCGATGTCTTGGGGGTTGCGCGCTGATGTTTGGCCTGCCGCTGGCATTCGCCTTTCCGGCCGTCTTGATCGCCCTCGTCGGCCTGCCGGTGCTTTATTACCTGCTGCAGGTGACGCCGCCCAATCCGCGCCGCGTGCCGTTCCCGCCGCTGCGTCTCATCCTCGATCTTCGGCCGCAGGATGAAACCGCGGCGCGCACGCCCTGGTGGCTGCTGGCGCTGCGCCTGGCGATCGCCGCGGTGATCATTTTGGCCATGGCCGGGCCAGTACTCAATCCGCTGCCGGCGGGAGCGGGCGGCAAAGCGCCTTTGCTCGTCGTGCTCGACGACGGCTGGCCGGCGGCGCCGAGCTGGGACATGCGGCAAGCCGCTGCGGCGGATCGGATCGAAGCCGCGGGCCGGCGCGGCCAGCTCGTCGCCCTCGCGGCGACATCCGAAGGCGGCCGCGAGATCGCTCTGACCGATGCGACGCATGCACTGGAGCATCTGCGCGCTATTAAGCCCTTGCCTTACGTGCCGGACCGGCTGGCTTTGCTCGCACCGATCAAGAAGCTCAGCGACGCGGCGCCGAAGATGGATATCGTCTGGATCGCCGACGGGCTGGCGCGCGGCCATGCCCGGGATTTCGCCGAAAAACTGGCGGCGCTCGTGCCGCATGTCGCGCTCGTGACCAGCACCCAGGCAGCGCGCGCGCTCGCCGGGCCTGAGAATCGCAGCGAGGGGCTCAAAATCCGCGTCTTGCGCGCATCGGCCACGGCGCCGGGGCTGGGCGTCGTCCGCGCCCTCGATCTCAAGGGACTCGCCATCGGCGAGACGCGCTTTGCGTTTCCGAAAGGCGCCTTGGAAACCAAGGCGAGCTTCGATCTGCCGGTCGATCTGCGCAACGACATCGCGCGGCTTGAAATCCTCGACGAACATTCCGCCGGCGCC
>JAJXZN010000043.1 GCA_021780015.1 Pseudomonadota bacterium | reverse complement strand
GGCCAGCATGCGCGCGATCTCTTCCCGCCGCGCCGCCTTCGTCAGGGGCAGAACCCGGGTCGCAACCCGCTCGCCCTCGCCTATCGCGTCCTTGATGATACGCAAATGTCCGCCGGCTTGTGCCGCGACCTGCGGTGCATGCGTCACGGCGAGAACCTGAACCCCGCCGGCAAGCCGGGCTAGCCTTTGGCCAATGGCATCGGCGACTGCGCCGCCGGCTCCCGTATCGATTTCGTCGAAGACCAGCGTCGGGGCGGAGCCGCGATCAGCGAGGACGACTTTGAGCGCCAACATGAAGCGTGCCAGTTCGCCGCCGGAGGCGACCTTCATCAACGGCCCCGGCCGGGTGCCGGGATTGGTCTTCACCCAAAATTCGACCTGATCGATGCCTTCCGCGCTCGCAGCTGCCGGATCCGATTGGAATTTCACGATGAACTGCGCCGCTTCCAATTTCAGCGGCGGCAATTCCGCATTGACCGCCTGTTCGAGATGCGCGGCGGCACGCTGGCGCGACGCAGATAAAGCCTTGGCCGTTTGCTGATAGGCGGCGGCCGCCGCCGAGGCCGCCGCGCGGAGCTGGGCGAGCCGGGCTTCGCCGGCTTCGAGCCGGGCAAGATCGCCGCCGAGCGTCTCCTTGAGCGCCGGCAAAGCATCGACGGCGACGCCAAATTTGCGGCTCGCAGCGCGCAAAGCAAAAAGCCGTTCCTCGACGCGCTCCAATTCGCCCGGATCATGCCCTGCCAATCGTAAAGCCTCGGAAAGCGATTGACGGGCGGCATCAAAGGCGGACAGCGCCGCATCGAGTGCGCTGACGACGGGCGCGAGCAGCTCCGGCGCCTGGACCTGGCGCCGCCCCAATCGACGCAGGGCCGAAGCCATGGCCGACAAGGGCGCGCTTTCGCCGCCGACCGCCTCCGCCGCATCGCGCAGTTCGCCGCTGACTTTCTCCGCCTGCATCAGGGCTTGGCGGCGTTCGGCAAGCGCCTCTTCTTCGCCCGGCGCAACGGCGAGCTTGGCCAATTCGGCATGCGCATGGGCGAGATAGTCGGCATCGCGGCGCGCCTGTTCGATCCGCGCCGCCTCGGCGGCGGCCTCCGCCTCCGCCCCGCGCAACGCCTTATAGGCGGCACGCACCGCCTCGCGAGCGCCGCCGAGCCCGCCGAGCCCGCCGAAGGCGTCGAGCAAAGCCCGATGGGCATCCGAATTGACGAGCGCGCGATCGTCGTGCTGGCCGTGAATTTCCACGAGTTCACGGGTGATCGCCCGCAAAGCCTGTGCGCTGACCGGCTGGTCATTGACGAAGGCGCGGGTCCGCCCATCCTCCATCTGCACCCGGCGCAGGATCAGCGCGCCATCGATCGCGATGTCCTGCGCCTGCGCCGCGGCCAAGGCGGGATGGCTCACGGGCAATTCAAAGACGGCCGTGACCTGCCCCTGCGGCGCGCCCTGGCGCACAAGCGTCCCATCGCCGCGCGCCCCGAGGGCCAGCGAAAAGGCATCAAGCAAGATGGATTTTCCGGCGCCGGTTTCGCCGGTCAACACCGTCAGGCCGCGGTCGAACTCGAGATCGAGCTTTTCGATCAGCACGATGTCGCGGATGGCAAGCTGAACGAGCATAAGACAACCACCGCGGCCGGAAGGCCGACGCTGCTCAAGGCAAAAGGACACCCGAACCGCGCCGGAATAAACCATGAACAGCCGAGTCGGACAAGGGCTACGTGAAGCCCTTTAACTCAACCAAAGGCTAGCCGACGTTGTGGAAAACCTTGGAAATCCAGGAGGTGGGATCCTCCTGCGGGTGATAGCCGCCTTCCTGCAATTTTGCATAGGCGTCCTTGTACCAAGGCGAGTCGGGGAAATTGTGCCCGAGGACCGCCGCCGCTGTCTGCGCCTCGTTGACGATCCCGAGCGCGAGATAGGCCTCCTCAAGCCGCAGCAGCGCCTCTTGGGCATGACGCGTGCTTTGATAATTCGCCAGCACGTCGCGGAAACGGTTGATGGCGCCGGTATAATTATGCTGCTTCAAATAATAGCGGCCGATCATCATGTCCTGGCCGGCGAGTTGATCGCGCGCCACCTGCAATTTGTAGCGAGCGTCGTCGGCATATTGCGATTTCGGGAATTTGTCGATGAGCTGCTGGAAGACGACCGCCGCCTTGCGGGCGCGGTCCTGGTCGCGCGTCACGTCGGGGATCTGGTTATAATAGGACATAGCCTCGAGGTAATAGACATAGTCGAGGTCGGGCGCCTGGGCATAACGGCCGATATAACGCTGCGCCGTGCCGATCGCGTCGTCGTAATTGCCGTTTTGATATTGCGTGAACGTTTCCATCAGCAGGGCTTTGCTTTCCCACTGCGAGAACGTGTACTGCTTCTCAAGCGCGGCGTATTTCTTAGTCGCCTTGTCGTAATTGTGGGTTCTGATGTCGACGAGGCCCTGATTGTAGAGCGTCTCGGGCGGCGTATCGGGAATGATCTTGGTTTCGTACTTCTCGCCGCTGAACAAATTCATTGGATTGAACGAGCCGAGCGAATCGAGAGAACTCGAGCAGGCCGCGACCGGCAAGGCCAGCGCCAACAGGCCCGCAGCCTGCCCCAAACGGCGCAGCGGAACCAAGGCAAAATGCATGCGGAACAACTCGACCATGGTTCGATACTCGGCAGCAGGCTGAGAACGCGCCGGTCTTGGCGCGAAACACGAGCCGAAGCTAAGTCCTCGGCCCGATAAGAGGCATTTCTGTGGCAGCCCCGGAGCCTTAGAGCATCACTGGGCGCGGGCAAAGGCCCTCGCGCGCGGCAAACGCCGCGTTGGCAAGCCTGTGTTGCAGATCAGCAACCGCCTTGTCCACAAGCCGGGAGTTGTGCTGACGAAATGAGGCCGGCCGCAGCCCCTGGAGCGCGGCCGGTTTGAAGTCGGTTAGTTCGATTGCCGGCGCAGGAACGCCGGAATTTCCAACTGCTCTTCTTCGATCGAACGCTGCGGTGCCGTGCGGCCCTGATGCGCGTCGAGCGCCGCCTGAACCTGGCGCGGCGCAGGCTGCTGAACCGCGCGCTTGCCATATTCGGCGTGAACGGGGTTCGGCTGAGCGAGCCTCGGCGCCTGGGCCGGAAGCCTCGCCACCGGCTCGCGCGCCGGTGCGGCGGGACGCGGCTCGTCGTGCCGGCTGACGCCGAATGCAGCGAGACGCTCCAGCAAAGTTTTACGCTGCTGCGGTTCGACTGGCTCGCCGCGCTGAGCCCGAATCTGTTTTTGCGCCGGGATCGGCAGATCCTCGATCTGCGGCATGCGCTGCGGCCGCACGACCGGTGATTCCGCCGCCGGCGGAATGAACGGGCCGGGATCGAAGGCTTCCTGGTCATGCACGGGAGCCGGCGCCGGCTCGACATATTGCGGTGCGGCCTGGCGCACCGGCTGCAGATGCACGCCGCGCGTGGTCGCCGGCTGGGCTGGCTGCGGTGCCGGCTGCTCGACGAAGGTGATCGGCTGTTCCTCGACGCTTGGCGCCGCCTCGATCGCAAGCGGACGCGCTTTGACCGGCTCGCTGCTGCGAACCTCGGTGCGGATGCGCAGCCGCTCCGCCGCCGCCGCGATCCGATGCTCGTTGTCGCCCAGCGCCGGCATTTCGTCGCTGTCGATGCCGGTCGCGACGACCGACACGCGGACCATGCCGTCCAAGTTCTGATCGAAGGTGGCGCCGAGGATGATATTGGCGTCCTCGTCGACTTCCTGGCGGATACGGCTCGCCGCCTCGTCCACTTCGTAAAGGGTGAGGTCGTTGCCGCCGGTGATCGAAATGAGCAGGCCTCTCGCCCCCTTCATCGAGACTTCATCGAGCAGCGGATTGGCGATCGCGGCCTCGGCGGCGAGAACGGCGCGCTTCTCGCCCGTCGCTTCGCCGGTGCCCATCATCGCTTTGCCCATTTCCCGCATCACGGCACGGACATCGGCAAAATCGAGATTGATGAGGCCTTCCTTCACCATCAAATCGGTGATGCAGGCAACGCCCGAATAAAGTACCTGGTCGGCCATTGCGAACGCATCCGCAAAGGTCGTCTTCTCATTGGCGATGCGGAAGAGATTCTGGTTTGGGATGACGATCAGCGTATCGACCGACTTCTGCAGTTCGAGAATGCCGGCATCGGCGACGCGCATGCGCCGCACGCCCTCGAACTGGAAGGGCTTGGTGACGACGCCGACGGTCAGAATGCCCAGCTCGCGCGCAGTCTGCGCGATGATCGGTGCGGCGCCCGTTCCGGTGCCGCCGCCCATGCCGGCGGTGACGAAGCACATGTGCGCGCCGGACAGATGATCGCGAATTTCCTCGATCACCTCCTCTGCGGCGGCGCGGCCGACTTCAGGCTGCGAACCGGCGCCCAGGCCCTCGGTGACCTGCAGGCCCATCTGGATGATCCGATCCGCGCGCGACGACATCAGCGCCTGCGCATCGGTATTGGCGACGATGAAATCGACGCCGATGAGACCGGAGACGATCATGTTGTTGACGGCGTTTCCCCCTGCGCCGCCGACGCCGCACACCATGATGCGGGGCTTCAGTTCCCTCAGTTCTGGAGCCTTGAGATCGATCGACATTGTGTGGCCTCTTGACGTTGGAGC
>JAJXZN010000202.1 GCA_021780015.1 Pseudomonadota bacterium | reverse complement strand
GTCAGGCTCGACGCAAACGTTTTGGATGCCGAGCTTCATGGTGCAGGCCGAGGCGCAGACGCCCGCGATGATCGTGACGCGCGAGGCGTAATTCGCTGCTAGGGCGCGAACGTAATAATCGAAGACATTCCCGCCCCCATCACGCGGGCAATAGCCGACGGCCTCGGGAATGAAGCGGCGCGTCCGATGGCGCGGCGGCGTGGGGAACATGGTTGAGCTGGCGTCGGCGATCTGCTCGAACCCGAAAAGAGAGCCGGCGCAAGCCGGGGCGGATGCGCCGGACGCGAGCGCGGCAAATAAGGCAGTCGCTGTGACGGCGCGTGTGCAGGGCGCGCAGCTGAGCATGGCCTCGACCCTTTGCGCCTGCCAGCGCCGTGTGGCTTGCTGGAACAAACGTGAAAAGCTTACACCGCCGATTATTAATGATACTTTAAGTATTTCTGTCGTAACCTATGCGCTTTTAAGATTCTGTCAAGAATTCTGAAATCCTCGCGTTGCGGGCTTTTTTGGAGCGGATTGAAAGTATTGATTTTTGCCGAATCGGCGCGGTTTGCGAGGCGTTCGCTCGGAAATCGATTGGCGGCCGCAGGCGTGATACGCGACCGCCAACGACGCAGTTGAACGAAGACCGACGCCAGCCCCGCCCCTCCTCCGGAACAGTCGGCGGCAAGGGCGATTGATCGAAAGCGCCTCCCTGATTTTTCAGGCCCAAAGCCGACGACCCCGCTGGCCCTGACGCCGCCGGCGCCTGGGATCGCTTCGCACCCCAAGGCTGGCCTCAGCGTCTTGCCTCGGCAAAGTCCCGCCGGCGTCCGACGAGGCTCGTCATTCGGGCGCGTCGCCTGGCCTCGCGCGCCTCACAGCCGATTTTCCGGCAAAATCGATTGAAGACGTTCCGCGACCGGCGCGCCGCCAAGGCCGCTTCTTCTCGCCTGCGGCGGCCCCATTGACGTCAGCTTGCCCCAACGCGGACATGCGCCGATTGATCCCGCGAACCGTGGGCGAAGGCCCTGCCGCGCGCCAGCGGGTCATCGGCGCTCGCGCCATCTCCGATGGTCAGTAGAGGGTCGGGGCCTCGCGAATTTCTTTGGCGCGCCGGGCGGCGGATTGTCGATCATATTCGGCGGCCGCCGCAGGATTTTCATGAGCCGTCGGCGCGGCCTCGTCCGCGGGCGCGCCGGCTTGCGGATCCGCTCCGGAGCCGAGGGCGGCGCGCGCCTTCTGCGCCTCCGCCCACCGCTTTTGCGCTTGCGCCCGCGACGACGCCGACACCGATGTGTCGGGCCGCGAAATGGTCCGCTCGCCGAACCCCAGCAGATCGTTGTCGCCCTCGACGACCGGGGTGACGGTTCCGCCGCCAGCGGCGCTCCGCCTGACCGCGAAGCCGCGCAAAGCCGGCTCGAATTCGACGCCGCCGCGCGCGACGCCCGCGATCATGCAGCGCCTGAACGACGCCTCGCATTCGCCGCGCGAACGGAAACGCGGCGCCTTCTCGTCGAGTTCGGCCAGCGCGTTGGCGTAAGCGGTCTGGCATTGCTGCGCCGTCAGGCCCGACGCGACCACGCAGCTTCCCGCGGTCGAATAGATCCTTTCTCCCGGGTCCCGTGCGGATGCGGAAACCGGCGACAGCAGGCAGAAGGCGAACATCGCAGCTTGGCCGAATTTCGCGCAAGTCATGGAGGCAAATCCGCTTCGATGTCGCGAGGCGAAAGCCAGGCTTTCCCCCGAGGCTTGACAAGGACAAGCATAGGCGCCGCCACAGAACCGGGCAAGCGTCATGCGTCCGCCTGCCGTCCTGCGGGTCGCGACGCCCTCGTCAAGAGGCCCCTTCGCGTCTCGCTGGGGTTCGGCGGCGTCGCGTTGATTGGACCCGTGTCGCATGTTTGCCCGCGCAGCGTCTCCTGGTGGGATGGCGCGCCTTTTGCTCCGGCAAAAGCCGCCGCCTTGAGACTGGGACAGGTCGCGTTCGGCGCGCGAGCCTGCGCCAGCCAGTTCAAAACTCAGCGTCCCTTTCCCGCCGCCGTCGTGGCGAGAAAACGGCGGGTCTCGCCCTCCAGCACCAAGGCGGTGAGAACGGAAGAGGCGTAGGCGCCCGTATCGATGTTGATCCGGTTGCTCCGCACCTCCGGCTCCGTCGTTGGCGTGTGACCGTGGACGACGATCTGGCCGAAGGCGCCCTCAAAGCGCAGGAAATCGTCGCGGATCCATAAAAGGTCGTCCGAAGTTTGGCGCTGCAGATCGACGCCAGGCCGCACCCCCGCGTGACAGAAAAAATAATCTCCCCACGCCATGCTGAGCTCCGCCTGCTCGAGGAAGGCGCGGTGTCGTGGAGGAAGCGCCGCCGTGAGCGCCGCCTGCGCCTGTTCGTAACCCTCTCCTCGCATCGGCCCCGCGACATTGACGCCATACGAGTGCAGGGTTTCAAGCCCTCCGAATTTTCGCCAGGAGTCCAGCACCGAAGGGTCCGACAGGAATTTCAGGAAAACCTCTTCATGGTTGCCGCGCAAGGTGCGGATGGGCGTGCAAAAATCACTGGCGCTCAATCTTTCGACGACATCGGCCGATCGTGGGCCTCGATCGATGTAATCGCCAAGAAAGATGGTCAAGGTCTCGGCCGGCCCCGTCGCCAGATCGCCTTTGATCAGACCCTCGAGATCTTGCAGCAGATCGATGCGGCCGTGAATGTCGCCCACGACATAAAGGCGCACGCCTGCCGGGATGGAGGGGACCACTGTCGCTTTCTTCTCGAAAATGCGCGGCTGCTGGAAAAATTTCATCGGATGCGACCGATCCTTTCTCGACCACAACGCCTTCTACGTCTGCCTCTGGAGAGCGGCGATCGCGCGCGACGCGCGTCAGCGCAAAAAGCCTGTAATGCTTCATAGGGGCGGAAATCAGGCTGGCGACGGCGCAGCCCGCGCCCGGTGCGTTGGCGGCCGGGCGCATGGCGCGACGAGGTCGGGCCAATCCAATGTCCGCATTGGCGTCGTTTTACGATCGCCGCGGGCCTGTCAGGGCTGCAAGGATTCCCAAACACCATCACCGCATTCCATCGCTCAACCAGGCGGCGGCTTCGGCGAATTCCACGAACCATGGCAAGCGCAGACGCCTGATCGCCGCTAACGCAGGCAGCCGACCGAGCCGGCGCGGCCCCGTCGATGCATAAGCCCCCGCCTCACCGTAAATTCAGCCAACCCTCAGGGCCGAGGCTTTCGTCACGGCGCACTGTAAGCTTCGCATATGTGGTGACAAGACCTCGAGCCACTCAAGTGAAACGCTCCATGCCGTTATGGATTCTCCCCGCGACACATTGCCGCCCCCGCGCCTTTACAGAGACCATTAGCCAACGCCCCACAAATAAACGCCTTTACGCCAAGCGCCAATTCTCCAAAATTCGCAATCTTTAATTAAAGATTAACTTTTTATGACGCATAATATGAAGCTGATGACCTTTCGCTTGCTTTAACCCTTTGAAATTCAGGCTTGCATATGGATCCGCATTGTTGTTAAAAGCCGATTCAAAATTATCCAAGCATTTTGCAATCACGGACCCTCTTTACATGCAGCCAGGCGCGCCAACCTCGAAAGCGAGAGTCTCGTGGCGTCTCTCGCCCTTTGACGTTTTTTGGGCTGTCGTCGCGCCTTTCATCGCGCTTGGACTGCGAAATCCCAGGCTTTTGAGCTTCGCCGGCGCCGGCGCCGGCATTCCCCACAGCTATCAATATGCGACGGTGACGATCGCCTTCGCCCTCCCCGCCTTCCTGTTTTTTGGCTTGAGCGAGGGGATGACCCGTTACTTTTCGCTCGAAGATCTCTGGGCCATCATCGGCGTCACCCTCGTGACGGTCGCCGCAAGCGATGTGACCATGTTCATGATCAATCGCCTCGAGGACGTGCCGCGGTCCACGCCCTTGATCTACGGCTTGGTCTTGAGCGCAGGCCTCGTCGGCGGCAGGGCGACCGCGCGATGGTCGCATGGCGAAAAGTTGAACGAAGCCATCGGCAGCGCCGAACCTCAACTGCGCCGCATCCTTCTTGTGGGCGTCGATCGTTTCGCGGCGACCGTCATCCGATTGATAGATTGCCAGCAGCCGCGCACGATTCGGATCGTCGCGGCGCTCGATGCGCGCGAGCACTTCAAAGGCCGGGCGATCAACGGCGTGAAGATCGTCGGAAGCCCGAGCGATCTCGAGGCGGTGGTTCAGGAATATGCTGTCCACGGCGTTGAAATCGACGAGGTGTGGCTCGCCGATCAGCAATTGTCCCACGCGGAAATGGAACGGATCGAGCATCTCGCGCGCGCCGCAGGCGTCGAAGCGCGCGCCATCGCGCATGCGCTCAACTTGTCGCCGCGGCCAACGCCGCTATTCCGTGAAGTCAAAGCCGAGCCGCCCGTCGCGCCGCCGCACGCGCCCTATTTCCGCGGCAAAAGGCTTCTGGACATGATCGTCGCCTCGGCTCTGCTGATCGCTCTCGCGCCAGTCGCCGCGATCATCGCAGGCTTGACTTATCTCGACGTCGGCGACCCGATCATTTTCTGGCAACAACGGATCGGTCGCGGGGGGCGCACGTTTTTCCTGTTCAAGTTCAGGACGTATCAGGCGCCGTTCGGAAAA
>JAJXZN010000137.1 GCA_021780015.1 Pseudomonadota bacterium | reverse complement strand
TCGTCCGGATTGAGCAAGGAATGGCCGTTGATATCGTTGGCCTCTCCGTTGACGGCCATTTCGGCGAGCAGAATCCCGGCGACGATTTCGAAGAACGGATCGCCGTCCTCCGTGGTCGGATCGGCTTCGACCGAGAGCTTGATCGCCTGATAGGCGTATTGCATGGCCTTCAAGGGATCTTTGCGTTTGCCGAATTCGCCGTTGCGGTAGATTTCCGCGAGATAGGACGCCGCACGGGCCGAGCCTTGGCTGAGCGCGCGCGCCAACAGATCGACGGCTTCGTTCTCGCCATTCTCCGGATTGACCAGGATGCGGCCGGACCGCAGCCGCTCGGCAAGATCGATCTCGGCGTCTTCGTAGCCGCCATGCGCGGCGAGCCGGTAATAGCGCGCCGCAATCTCCGGCTGGGCGATGGGCAGGCCGTCACCGGCTTCCATCATCAGCGCGAGATAATATTGCGCCTGTGCATTGTTGGCTTGCGCCGCACGGCCGAACCACAGCAGCGCCAGCGAATCGTCGGACAATACGCTTTTGGCGTCGTCGACATCGCCGTTGTCGTTCACGATCTTATAGCCCCAGAAATAGAAGAGCCCGAGATCGACTTTGGCATCGACGGAGCCGGCGTCGGCGGCGCGCTCCGCCCATTCGACGGCCCGCCGTGGATTGGGGCTGACCCCTTGCCCATACCAAAGCGATTCCGCCACATCGACCATCGCACCGACGGAGCCCGCTTCGGCAGCCTTGGCCATCCAATCATAGGCTTGCGCGAAATCCGCCTGGATGCCGAACAGGCCCTTTTTATAGCGCAGGCCAAGCTCATACATTGCGGCAGGAAAATCCTGGTTCGCCGCCTTGATCAAAGCCTTGTTGGCCTGATCCTGATCCTGATCCGCGGATTCGGTGTAATCGTAAAGCGTCGCAAGGCTGTAGAGCGCCGCGACATAGCCGCGATCGGCCGCGTCCTTGAAGGCCGCGTGCGCCGCGAGCAGCTTCTCCTGCCGGGCCGGATCGTCCGGCCGCATCGCATTGGCTGCTGCCTCCTCGGCACGCCCATAATTATATAGGAAGCGCGCGATGCGCGGGCTGCGGACGATCGATTTTTGACAGGCCGGGATGGCCGCATCGACGTCGATCTTGCCGAGCGCGATGCCCGGCACTTCCGGCGGCCGCGCCGTATCGATATCGGCGGCGGCGAAGCGATCGCAATCGTCGATATTGCGATTGAGCGGCATCGCGATCACCGAACTATCGCCCGGCGAGCTGATCAGATTGACGAGGGCGCGGCGGGCAAGTTCGGCCGTCGGGCAATCGTGAAAGCGCCGACGGTGGCGTACGAGCGCATCGCGGGTCGGCCGCTGGCTGACCTGTTCCCAATCCTCCTGAGCCCCCTCGCATTGCTGCTGCGAAAGGGTGAAACGCTCGGCGCCGACCGAGCCGACCAGGGTGAAATCGCCGGCGCCCGCGAGATTGTCGAATTGTTCCGGGTCCTGCTGGAAGCCGCCCTTGGCGGCATAGGCGCGCACGACAAGCCTGGCGCGATCGGCGAGTTGCGGCAGCGTCTGGCCGGGCCGCTGCATCTCCTGGCGCAGCACTTCGGTGAACAAAGAATTCCGCCGTTTGTCGCCGGGGCCGAAGCTCTCGATCGCCGTCTCCCCGAACGAGGCCGAATAAAGCACGAGAAAACCGTTCGGCAGATCGGTATCGGGCAGCAGGCGGCTGCCGGACGTGTCGCTGCGCTTGAGCGTGCGGATATCGGTCGTCGCCGGCGGCAAGGAACGGCAGGCATCGAGAACGATGAAGGCGACCTTGGGCTTCTTCTGGGCAATCTGCTGAATGATGTCCGATGCCGAAACGCCGTCTTTCGGAATTTCGTCGGTCTCGTATTGGCCTTCGAAGGACGGCATTTTCAGCGCGATAATATCGTCGCGCCGGTCGGCCTCGAGCAATTGCGCGCGCGTATAGGTCTTGAGGCTCTTCAGATTGCCGAGCAGCAGATAATTCGTGCCGGTCGCCTCGACCCCCAGGCCGTGGCCGGAGAAGAAGAAGAAGACGTCATCGCCCTCTTCGATCGTCTTGAGAAAGGCTTGGAATTTCTTGTCGAAATCTTCTTTTGTCCGCAGATCGGTCGCGACCGTGATGTTCTTCTTGTCGAAACCGAGATCCTCCAGATCGCCGGCAATGTCCTCGGCATCGGCGTCCGAGCGGGTCAGGCTCTGGATATTGGGGTCGGCGTAGCGCTGGACGCCGAGAACGAAGGCGCGGCGCGTCTCCGCCTGCGCGCCGCCCGCCGAAGCGAGCGTGCATAGACTGGCCAGCCCAAAAAACACCAACGCCCAGGCGGCCCGGCTCATTCGCAATTGCAACATCACGAACCTCTCAATTTGCCGCCCGTCGAAAATCAACTTTGTCTGTTTATCGTCCCGGCGCAAGCGTGCGTGCGACGCGTATGCCGATATTTGGCGATTCCCGATCGTCTGCAGCATCCCAGGCCCGGGCCGAGGCGCGCAGGGCGTCGGGCTTGTCGGAATAGGAGCCGCCGCGGATCACCCGGTCGGCGCAATCGCCGCTGAGCACGGCACTGCCGTCGGCCGGCGGCGCCGCCAAATCGGCATTCCAGCAATCCTCGACCCATTGCTGGACATTGCCCAGCATATTGGTGAGCCCGAACGGATCGGGCTTGCCGCGATCGACCGGCACCGTTTCGACGACGTGATCCGCCTTCGGGCTGCCTTCGTAAGAATAGCGCGAATCGTAATTCGCCAGGTCGGGCGCGATGTCGCCGAACCAGAAGGGCGTCTCGGGACAGTCAGCTTTGGTGCAGCCGCGTGCCGCATATTCCCACTCCGATTCGCTCAGCAAGCGATAGGGCTGTCCGGTCTTGCGTTTGAGCCAATTGACATAGGCATTGGCATCATTCCACGAAACGAAGATGACCGGCCGCTTGCCGCGGCCGAAGCCGTTGTCGTCGGGCTTATAGCCATTGCAGCCGCCGTCGGCGACGCAGGCATCCCATTGGTCGAAGGTCACCGCATAGCGGCCGACGGCAAAAGGCTTGTCGATCGTCACGCTATGCGGCGCGGTTTCGTTCGATTGCCGCCCCGGCTCGCCCGACGGCGATCCCAAAATTGCCGTGCCGCGCGGCACCACCACCATCTGCGGGCAATCCTTGCACTCTTGAAAGATCTGCCCGCCCGGCGTCGCGACATCGTAGGGGGGCGGTTTGGTGCCGATGACCGGCGCGGCGGATTCGGCCGGAACGGGTTTGCGCGAGATTGGCTTGGCGGACGGAGCGATCGTCTGGACAGGCACGACCGGGCCAAGCGCTGCGACCTGGGTCTTCTTCGGCGCGGCGGCGGGTGAGACCGGTGCCGGTCTCGGGGCGGGAACAACAGGCGCGGGCATCGGTGACGGCGCCGGACGATTGCCCGCCGATCCATTGTCGCCTGCGGCGGTCTTATCGTCTTGGGTATCGGCGACCGCGATGGGCGTTGGTTTCGCCGCGGAAACGGCGGGTGCCGGCCCCGGCATGGGCGCCGCACGGCCGCTATCCGCCCTGTCGCCGCCGGCCGCGGCGCTCTTATTGGCGGCGGCTTTGTTATCGATCGTATCCGCGGCCGATTCTGCCGGCGAAAGCGCCGCATTCAGGCCGCTGACGTTGCCGCCAGCCTCGTGATGAGTGATCGCGACGGTCACCGGCGGCCGCGGCCACAGACCATAGGCGGCGGCGCCAGCGACGAGGACGACACCGGCCGCGGCAGCGATCCACGCCGGTTGAAGACGCGGCTTGGGCTGCGGGCGCGGCGGGGGCATATCCTCGAGCGGCTTGGCCTCGTTGACGATCGAAGACACGCGCCGCACCAGCGTTTGCATGCCCTGGTTCCAATCCGGGAAGCAATCGATCCAGTTGCGCGTGACCAATTCGTAGCGGAAAGCCTTGCTCGGTGTCGCATCTTCGATGCGGATCGGCACAACGGTGAGTTTGCGCTGGCTCGCCAGCGCGATCTCCTTCTTGATCTCATCGGAATTGTTGGCGTTGGCGGAAAAGACAAGCACCATGACTTTGGCGGTCTCGATCGCATCGACGATCGCATCGCCATAATTGTCGCCGGCGCCGATGTCGCGCTCGGAAATCCAGCAGCCGATGCCGTTCTTTTCGAGGATATCGACGACGACGCGCGATTGTTTGTAATCGCGGGAGGAATGCGTGATGAAAACCGCCGCAGCCATAAAATCCGCTCTCCGGCAAACACCGTTTCCCCGCGGCCGCTATCGTATAATGCAATCTATTTTAGCGTAAATACATTGTCGCGCTCGCGCCGGCAAAAACCGGCGGCGGGAGCGGATTAGGCTGTCCCCCTAGGGCTTTTTCGGCTTGGCGCAGCCCATCAGCCGATCGGCCCAAGCAAATGCGTAACCTTGCCGATCACCACCGCGAAATCGGTGGACGGCAAGGCAAGCGCCCCTTCGAACGGATAATCGAGCAGCCGCGCCACAACGAGAATGCTCGACACCGACGCGGCAAATATACCCGAGACCAGCGCCGCGGACGTCCAGTAACGCAGGCCCGAAAGCACGACAAAGGCCACCAGGATCAGCTCGAAGCTGATCAACACGATCCAAAGGGCCCCGGGAATGCCGCTGCCCGCCTGGTAAATCCGCACGGCCCGCTGCTCATGGGCCTGTTCAAGCAGTGATAGGATTTCGGGTTTCTTGGCGTTTTCGCTGGGATCGGTCAATTTGAGGTTCGCGACGACCTGGATGAGATCCTGCAGCTTCCGGTCCGTCGCGATATCCTCGCCACGGCTCGCCGCCATAATCGGCCATTCGCTTTGCGTGACGCTGTCGAGATAGGCCTTTTCCCGGGTGAGGATTTGCTTCGCCGCTGGCGCCGGCAAGGTGGCGGCGATGATCGCGGCGCCATGCAGGGCGCTGACCTCGAGTTCGATCGCCGCGGACGCCTCGTTATATTCCGTCCACGCCTCGCTGAAGACGAAGGCAAGCAAAACGGCGAAGATGACGCCAAGCTGGAGGAAGACGGTGGAGCCAACCTCGTGATGCTCCCGCCGCAGCTCGGCGGCGACGGATTTCTGCACGAAAAGCGTCACGCCGGCCGCACCAAAACCCGCCGCCAAGACAATGAAAATAGCTAAGACATAGCTCATGCTTCGCTTTGCCGTTCGAGAGGCCGATAAGCTACGAGGAACAGCTTATCCAAACCTGAAGCCTCGGGCCGCGTCAAAGCCCCAGCGGCGGCAGGGCGGCGAGCGCCTCCTCGGCGGCGCGGATGCCGCTCGCCCAGGCGCCATGCACCGTTGAAAAGAAAGACGGATGCGTCGCCTCCCCGGCGAAGAAAAGCCGCTCCGCCACGGGCGCCGCAAGCACGGCCCGCGCCGCGGAATGCCCCGGCAGCGCATGCGAATAGGAGCCGAGCGCAAACGGATCGCGCCCCCAGCCGGTCTCGGCGATCGGCACGACACGGCGGCGGAAGGACGAGCCGACGAGCGCCGACAATTCGTCGAGCGCGAAGGCGCTCAAAGCCCCCTCGCCGGCGCGGATCAAATCCTCGGCATTGCGGCCGCCGAGAAAGGCTTCGATGTAAGGCCGGCCGAACGGCCGGGTGTGATAGGAGCCCGTAGCGGCGCGATCGATCCGGCCGAACAGATGACCTTCGATCGGCAGTTCCTCCGGCTGCTCAAGGTAGAAAAAGGCCTTCTCCGCCGTGCCGAGCGGCAGGCCGGCCGCCGCTTCGGTCTTGTCCGGCAGGCTCGGGGTGAAGGCGATCCGCTCTTTGGCGAGAAGGTTCGTCGGCACGGCGATGATGACGGCGCGCGCTTCAAGCGGCCCCTGCGGCGTCGCAAGGCGCACCGGCACGCGGCGATGGTCGATCCCCGTCACCGGGCAAGAAAAACGCGGCATGATAGGCGCGGCCAATGCGGCGACGGCGGCACCATAACCGCTCGTCACCCGCCAATTCACGCCGGTATCGAGATAGGCCGCATAATCGAGCACCGAGACACGATCGAATTCGGCGCCGTTGTAATAGGACGAGACCGCATCGATCAGGCCGTTCCAACGGCAGCCGGGCTCGAAATAATTCGCGGCCGGCGCATCGGCGTCCTTGATCGCCGCGGCAGCGAGCCGCGCATCAAAGGCTTCGAACGCTTCGGCGAATTCCTTTTGCTCGGCGGCACTGAAGCCGTGATCGCCGGATTGGCGGCCCCAATTTGCCCCGTTCTTTTCAAGCGTGAGGCCTTCCGCCTCGATCAGCGGCACAAGCGGATTTTGATCGGCCGAATGAACCCAGCCGCAGCCGGCATCGAGCGGGAATTGGCCGCGTGCTTCGAACGTATGCGCCCGGCCGCCGGCGCGTGCGCGCGCTTCGAGCACGACGATCGAGCGCCCGGCGCGCTGAAGCACCAAGGCCGCGGCAAGTCCCGCGGCACCGGCGCCGACGATCGCAACATCGAACATGTCATCCATGTGGACCGATCCGCCCATTACCGTGCTACTTGGCCGCCCGCGCGCGCCCCACGGCTTTGCGGAAGCCGGCCTCATCGAGCCCGCCGGCAATCAAATAAGGGCCGACGAGAAAGACCGGCGTGCCTTGAAGATGCAAGGCATCGGCTTCGGCGATGTTTCGCTGCAGCAGCGCGCCGATGTCGGCGTTATGCGCGGCGAGGTCCTTGTCCAATTGCACAATGTCGATGCCGGCGGATTGGACCGCGGCCTTGATCGCGGGCAAAGTTGCGGGGCGCAATTTGATCGCCATCAGCGCATCATGTGCGGCTTGATATTTGCCCTGATAATTGGCGGCGATGGCGACCTTCGCCGCGACGATCGACGAGGGCGCGAGGATCGGCCAATCCTTGTAGATGACTTTCACATGACCATCGCTCGCGATGAATTTGTCGAGCTCCGGCGTCGCCCGGCGGCAATAGGGGCAATTGTAATCGAGAAAGGCGACGATCGTGATATCGCCTTTCGGATTGCCGCCGACCGGCGCCGCGGGATCGTTCAAAACACTTTCGACGAGATCGAGTTTTTTCTGCGCCTCAGCGCCGGGCATAGCAAAGACGAAAGCAACGAGCGCAAATGGCATCAGAAAATATCTTGGCATGAAGCCCCGTTGGGTTTGTCAGGCTGGAATAGGAAAGACATGGGCTTTCGCACTGGTGCAGCGAGGCCGCCGATCGGCAAGATCATTGGCTCGTCGGATTACAGCGATCCCGCGCTGAAGGAAACTGGCGAATGCGTGATGATGGCGCGAGCCCGTCTCAAATTCCGCCTTGCGGCTGCTTGCTCGGGCAGAGCTTCAGCCGCTCGATCAGCCACCGCCCGGCCGGCCCCGGCGGCGATGCGGTATGATAAACTGCATACATGGGCAGCATCAGGCCGCCGGGCGGCGCATCCTCGATATCGAGCACGACGAGCTTGCCGTTGTCGAGATCGGGCTGCACCGTATGCAAAGGCATGCCGCCGAAACCAAGCCCGTTGAGTAGAAAGGCATGTTTGGCAAAGAGGTCGGAGAGCCGCCAGGTCGCCGGCGACATGACGCCGAACTCGCGGCCGGCAGAGAGGGTCGAACGGTCGGTCAGCACCAGCTGGGTATGTTTGGCAAGTTCCGTCCGCGGAATCGGGCCTTCGATCGCAGCCAGTGGATGATCGCGCGCGGCGACAATGACGAAGCCCGTCTCGGACAGCCGCTCGGCCGAAATGTTCCCCGGCACCAGCGGCAGCGGCCCGGCGATGCCAAGGCTCGCGCGCCCGTCGAGCAGCGGTTCGAAGACCCCGCCCAGCGCCTCGACATAGAGCCGAAGCGGCGTGCCGGGAAATTTCTCGCGGAATTCCTTTGCCGCCGCGGTGAGCGCTTCAATCGGAAAGAAGACATCGACGACGGCCGAAAGCTCGGGCTCGAGACCCGCCGACATGCCCCGGGCGCGCACTTTCATGAAATCGACGCCGGCGACGATGCCCCGGGCGTCGGCGAGAAGAACCGTGCCGGCGGCGGTCAGCTTGGGATAACGGCCGCTGCGGTCGAAAAGCGGCACGCCGATCTGCTCTTCCAGCGCGCCGACCATTTCGCTGACGGCGGATTGCGCCCGGCGCAGCTTGCGCGCCGCTGCCGAAAAACTGCCTTCTTCGACCGCGGCGATGAATGTCCGCAATTGATCGAGGGAGACGCCGTCAAGCATATACTATCGCCAATCTAGATGGATAAGATCGAAATATAACGGCTAGTCAAATGGACCACAATCTGGGAGCAGAACCCCGCTATGCCGCCGGCGTCCGGCGGATCGAATCCGCCCGGCGCGCTGCGCGCGGGACTTTGAGGAGCATCCCGATGAAAACCCGAACCCTCGCCGCCGCCCTGGCGGCCACGCTCGCCTGCGCTGCGGTCCCCGCGTCGGCGCAGGTTTCACGCGACCCGGCCACGGTCAAGGCCGGCACCTATAAGGTCGAGCCCTATCACACGCAGGTCGCCTTCTCGCTCTCGCACTTCGGGCTGACCGAATATTCCGGCTTCTTCTCTGGCGCCTCGGGCACGCTGACGCTCGACCCCGCCAAGCCCGCTGCCGACAAGCTCGATGTGACGATCCCGGTCGATTCGGTGCTGACGACGGTGCCGAAGCTTACCGGCGAGTTGAAGGGCGACAAATGGTTCGATGCCGCGAAATATCCGACGGCGGAATTCGTCTCGACCAAGGTCACTCTTGCCGGCAAGGCCAGCGCGATTATCAACGGCACCTTGACCCTGCATGGCGTAACGAAGCCGGTGAGCTTGAAAGCGCATCTCGTCGGTGCCGGCCTCAATCCGATCGACAAGGCCTATACGGTCGGCTTTTCGGCGAGTGGCACAATCAAGCGCAGCCAGTTCGGCATCAGCGCCTATGTGCCCTATATCGGCGACGACGTTCGCCTGACGATCGCCGGCGCGTTCGAACTGAAGCCCTGATGGCGGCCGGCCAGCCGAGCCCCCGCTATACGGCCGTGGCGGTCTTTCTTCACTGGATCATGGCACTGGGCATCATCGCCCTCGCCGTGATCGGCCTGACGATGACGCATGTGAAGCTGAAGCCTTTCGATCTGTTCAAGCTCTATCAGCTTCACAAATCGATCGGCATCACCATCCTGCTCGCGGCCTTTCTGCGCCTCGCCTGGCGGCTCGCGCACCACCCGCCATCCTTGCCGGCGGCAATGTCGCCGTTGGAACGGAAGGCCGCCGAAACGAGCCATTTCTTGCTCTATGGCTTGCTTTTCGTGCTGCCCTTCACCGGCTGGGCGGTCGTCTCGGCGGCGCCGCTCAACATCCCGACCGTGCTTTATGGCCTCGTTCCTTGGCCGCATCTGCCGATTCTCTCGACGCTGCATAACAAGGCGCCGGTCGAACATGTTCTGGCGCGAACCCATGATTATCTCGCCTTCGCGCTGATCGCGCTCGTCACGCTGCATGCGGCCGCCGCGCTGCGGCATCATCTTTGGCTCCGCGACGATGTGTTGACGCGAATGCTGCCGCGCGGGCGCGGACATCAATCGGAAACAGCAAATCGTGACAAGCTTTAAAATCTTCGCGGCTATGTTCGTCGCGACGCTCGCGATGGCGCGCGCTTCGGCCGCCGGCGCGCCGAATTGGACGGTCGATCTCGCCAAAAGCAAGCTCGGCTTTTCGGGCACCCAGACCGGCGAGCCGTTCACCGGCAGTTTTACGCGATACGATGCGAGGATCGCCTTCGATCCGGCTCATCTCGAAGCCTCGCACCTAACGGTGACGGTCGATCTTGCGAGTGCGACGACCGGTGACACGCAGCGCGATACCGCGCTTCCGGGCGACGATTGGTTCGACATTGCGCATTTCCCGCAAGCGAGTTTCGTTTCGGACACGGTCCGCAAGAAGCCGGACGGCACTTACCAAGCCACCGGCCGCCTGACGCTCCGCGGCATCACGCATCCGCTGACCTTGCCCTTCACGCTCGATATCAAGGGCGGAAGCGCCCATGCCAAGGGTCATGCAGCGCTCATACGCACCGCCTTCGGCATCGGCCAGGGCCAATGGGCAACCGGCGATTATGTGGCGCTGGAGGTCGGCGTCGATATCGATCTTGTCGCGACGCGCAGCAAGTAAGCGGGTTCTTCTGAACGAGGAGCAGAGGTGGAAATCGGTATCGATAGTTTCGCCGCCAATGTGCCGGACCCCGCGACGGGCAAACGTGTCGCGCCCGCGGCGCGCATGGGCGAGCTTCTCGAGGAGATCGCGGTCGCCGACCGCGTCGGCCTCGACGTGTTCGGCATCGGCGAACATCACCGGCCGGACTTCCTGGATTCCGCCCCGGCCGTGATTCTCGCCGCTGCGGCGGCGCGCACCAGCACGATCAGGCTCGGCAGCGCGGTGACCGTACTCAGCGCCGCCGATCCGGTGCGCGTTTTTCAGGACTTCGCGACCCTCGATCTCATCTCGCAGGGCCGCGCGGAAATCATCGCCGGGCGCGGTTCGTTCGGCGAAGCCTATCCGCTCTTCGGCTTCAACTTCGAGGATTACGACGACCTCTTCGCCGAAAAGCTCGATCTGCTGCTGAAAATCCGCGGCGCGACGGAGATCACCTGGTCCGGGCGCTTCCGACCGCGGCTCGAGGGCCAGGGCATCTATCCGCGGCCCTTGCAGGAAAAGCTGCCGATCTGGGTCGGCGTCGGCGGCACGCCGCACTCTTTCGTCCGCGCCGGGACTTTGGGCTTGCCGCTGATGGTGGCGATCATCGGCGGTGCGTTCCACCGCTTTCGCCCGCTCGTCGATCTTTATCGCGAGGCGGGGCTGCGCGCCGGCCATGCGGCGGACACGCTCAAAGTCGGGTTGCACGCCGTCGGTTTCGTCGCCGAAACCGCACAAGAAGCGAAGGACATTTTCTTTCCCGGCTGGCTCGCCATGTTCGGCGCGATCGGCCGCGAACGCGGCTGGTCACCGCCCTCGCGCGCCCAATTCGACGCCATGACCGGCCCGCATGGCGCTTATCTCATCGGCGATCCCGCGACGGTCGCCGAGAAGATGCTGAAAGCGAGCGAGGTGCTTGGCGGCGTCTCGCGCATCACCTTCCAAATGAGCGTCGCGGCGCTCGATCATGCAGTGATGACCCGCTCGATCGAACTCCTGGGCACTGAGGTCGCGCCGCGCGTCCGCGCTGGCGACGCGGGGCCGCTTGGGCGCTAGAGCGCATCGATTTTATCGTCGAGCGAATAGCGGCCTGCACCGCTGAGATAGAGCAGCAAAAAGCCCCCGATGAGGCCGACGTTTTTGAGGAAGTTGATTTCGTTCTCGAGCCGCGCCGTGCCGGCAAGAGTCCAGAACTTATGGCCGAGCAGCGCCGTGCCGAGCGTATAGAGCGCCATCAGCAAGGCCAGCGGACGCGTAAAAAGGCCGAGCGCGATGGCGATGCCGGCGAAAAATTCCGTCATCACCGCAATCACCGCGGCAAGAAACGGCAGTGGCACGCCGCTGTGCGAAAAATAAGCGACCGTCCCGCCGAAGCCGATGAGCTTTTTCCAGCCGAAGATCACAAACACGAGAACCAGCAGAACCCGTGCAACGAGCAGAACAGCGTCGCTGACTTTTTCCGCGCCGAATGTGCCGCGCATGATCATTCCTCCCCCCAGAGCGACGTGACGATCCTCACCATAGCGCCAAGCCCACAGGCGCCTAAAACCGGCATCAATAGAATAGCTCTATAATGTGTTCGGAGACTTTCATTGGATTTTAGCCGCCCAAAACCTTACATGTGCATTGCACCCTAGACGCAATAATCGGTCCCGCCGCGCAAAGCGTGGACTCGGCGTCTGAAGGCGATCCATAGACAGAGGCTATACGATGGCTCAGCAGCGCGCCGTTCCCGGCATCAAGAAATACACCGCGCCGGCGGGAGGCTGGGGAGCGCTCAAGGCCACCGCCAAGGCGATCCGCGAACAGATGGAAACCGGCGAGGCGGCGGTTACCCTGTTCCGCACCAATAAGCCGGACGGGTTTGATTGCCCCGGCTGCGCCTGGCCGGACAAGGAACATACCTCGACCTTTCAGTTCTGCGAGAATGGCGCCAAGGCGGTGACCTGGGAGGCGACGAAGAAGCGCGTGTCCCCGGAATTTTTCCAAGGCCATACCGTCTCGGATCTGTGGAATTGGACCGATTATGAGCTCGAGAACGGCGGCCGCCTGACCCATCCTTTGGTTTACGACCATGCCAGCGACCGCTACCAGGCGATCTCCTGGGAGGCGGCGTTTCAGCGCATCGGCGAGGGGCTGCGCGCCCACCATCCTAACACGGTGGAATTCTACACCTCCGGCCGCGCCTCGAATGAGGCTGCTTTCCTCTACCAGATCTTCGCCCGCGAATACGGCACCAACAATTTCCCCGACTGCTCCAACATGTGCCACGAGGCAACGAGCGTCGGCCTGCCGCAATCGATCGGCCTCGGCAAGGGCACCGTCTCGCTCGACGACTTCGACCATTGCGATTTGATCATCTCGATCGGCCACAATCCGGGCACCAATCATCCGCGTATGATGGGCACATTGCATGAATGCGCCAAACGCGGCGTGCCGATCATCGTCTTCAATCCGATGCGCGAGCGCGCCTTGGAGCGTTTTGCCGATCCGCAAAACCCTATCGAAATGTCAACCTTCGGCTATGAGAACATCGCCTCGTCCTACTATCAGGTGAAAGTCGGCGGCGATGCGGCGGCGCTCAAGGGCGTCATGAAGGCGCTGCTTGCGCTCGACCGCGCGCCGGGACGCAACGCGCCCGTCATCGATCACGCCTTCATCGCCGAACATACGCGCGGCTTCGAGACGCTCGCCGCCGATCTCGATGCGACCGAATGGGCGGACATCGAAGCCGCGAGCGGTCTGTCGCGCACGGCGCTCGAAGCCGTCGCCAGCGCCTATGCGCAGTCGAACGCCACGATCATTCCCTATGGGATGGGCGTCACCCAACACAGCCGCGGCACCGACAATGTGCAGCAGATCGCCAATCTGCTGCTGATGCGTGGCAATTTCGGCAAGGCCGGCGCCGGCATCTGCCCGCTGCGCGGTCATTCGAACGTGCAGGGCGACCGCACCGTCGGCATCACCGAAAAGCCCGCCGCCGACATGCTGCAGAGGATCGAAGAGACCTTCGGCTTCAAACCGCCGGTCGAGCACGGCCATGATGCCGTCGCCGCGATGCAGGCGATCATCGCCGGCCGCTCGAAGGTGCTGATCTGCCTCGGCGGCAATCTCGCGGTGGCGCTCCCCGATCCCGAGCAGAGCTTTCCGGCCATGTGCGGCCTCGATCTCGTGGTGCATGTCGCAACCAAGCTCAATCGCTCGCATCTTCTCATCGGCAAGGACGCGATCATCCTGCCCTGCCTCGGCCGCACCGAGCACGACATTCAGGCGGCCGGCCCGCAGATGGTCACCGTCGAAGATTCGATGTCGATGGTGCATTCCTCGCGCGGCAAGCTGCCGCCGGTTTCAGCGCATCTGCGCTCGGAGCCCGCAATCATCGCCGGCATGGCCATAGCCACGCTGCCGCAAAGCAAAGTGGCCTGGGCGGAACTCGTCGAAGATTACGACCGCATCCGCGACAAGATCGAGGCTGTCTTTCCCGACTTCCGCGATTTCAATCAGCGCATCCGGGTGCCGGGCGGCTTCCGCCTGCCACTGCCGGCAACCGAGCGGGTTTGGAAGACGCCGTCCGGCAAGGCCGAGTTCATCGTCTTTAAAGGGCTCAATGAGGACCCGGCGACCGCTGACGGCGCCGTCCTGCGGCTGACGACGATCCGCAGCCACGATCAATACAATACGACGATCTATGGTCTCGACGATCGCTATCGCGGCGTCTTCGGCCGCCGCGACGTGATCTTCATGCACAAGGATGATCTTGCCGCGCATAACATTCAGCACGGCGATGCGATCGATATCGAAACGGCCCTGCCCTCCGGCACGCCGCGACGCCTCGCGGGGTTCATCGCGATTGCCCACAATATCGCGCGCGGTTCGATCGCGGCCTATTATCCCGAGGCCAACGGTCTCGTGCCGCTCGACTATCACGATCCGCAAAGCGGCACGCCGTCCTATAAATCCGTGCCGGTCAGGATCATGCGTCACGCCTGAACGCGCTGGCGGCCTTGCATGCGCTCGATCACGTGGAACGATAGCGCCACGAGACCGATGAGGGCTCCGCAGGCGGCTGTCGCCGCCCAGCCACAGCGGGCGTAGAGGACCGTGCCGAGCACCGAGCCGAGCGCGCCGCCGATAAAAACGAACGTCATATAAATTGCGTTCACGCGGCCGCGGATGTCTGCCGGAACGCTGAAGATGATGTGCTGGCCGGTGACCTGATTGACCTGCACGGCGGCGTCGATCAAAACCGCAAGCAGGGCAAGCCAAACGAGGCCCACCGTGCCCGATACCGGGATGGCTCCGGCAAAGGATAAGCCGAGCACCGCCATCGCACCCGCCGTGGCCGCTGCGATATAGCCGCGGTCGGCAAGATGGCCGGCAATCGGCGCCGCAAGCGCCCCACCGGTGCCCGCAAGCGCGAAGAGGCCGATCGCGTGCTCGCTCAATCCGAACCTCTGCGCGAGCAAAAGCGGCACGGTCGTCCAAAACAGATTGAAGGCGCAGAACATCAGGCTCTGATAGAGCGCCCGCCAGCGCACCGGCGGCCGTTCGCGCAAGATGCCCAGCATCGAGGCGAGAACCTGGCCATAGTGCAGCCCCTGCCTTGGCTGATAGCGCGGCACCGCCCGCGCCAGGGCAACGCCGATCGCAAGCATGAGCGCCGCTGAAACGAAGAAGACAATCCGCCAGCCAAAGCTTCCGGCGATGAATAAAGCCATCGGGCGCGCCAGCATGATGCCGGTCAGCAAGCCGCCCATCACCGTGCCGACCACGCGGCCGCGCCGTTCGGGCGGCGCCAGATGCGCGATAAACGGAACCAGAATCTGCGCGGCCGAGGCGCAAACGCCGGTGCACAGCGAAGCAAGGCAAAATGCAACCGCCGTCTGCGAAAGACCGATCGCGACGAGACCGGCGATGACAACGGCCACCGCGATCAGCACCAGCCGCCGGTTCTCGACGAGGTCAGCCAGCGAAACCAAAAAGAAGAGACCGGCGCCATAACCGATCTGGGTCACGCTCACGAGCGATCCGGAAAGCGCCGTCCCGATGCCGATGGACGGGCCGATCGAAGCGATCAACGGTTGCGCATAATAGATATTCGCAACGAGCGCACCGACCGAAACCGCGACGACGCCGATCAGCGCCTGGGACGGCGCCGTCCTCTCTTTGATTGATTTTTCCATCGAGCCCGCGCGATTTGCGACAATTTGCCGACACTTGCCTTGCGCGTTCTCGCCGGTTCAATATGTTGGCGTCCGTTAGCTAATGACGCGGGACACCGCTGTCCAGGTTGCGCGGTGCCGCGATCTCTCACATTCGCGGGAAGCGCGGCCGTCGCAAAGCCGAAACGATCGGCTTGCGAAGATCCGACAAAGATCGTGACCGGCCGCAGAACGCCGGGCAGACAGGCATCACCAACGACAACGAAGAGGGGAGCAAGCGATGCGGATCGGCATTATCGGCGCGGGACATATCGGCAGCACATTGGCGCGTCGCCTCAGCGAACTTGGGCATCGGGTGATTATCGCTAATTCGCGCGGGCCAGCGAGTCTCTCCGAGATTGAGGCGCAGACCGGCGCATCGGCTGTTGTGGTCCAGGACGCCGTGCGCGGGATCGATCTCGCCGTTCTCACCATCCCGATGAAAGGCGTGCCCAAACTGCCGGCTGGGCTCTTTGCGAATTTGCCCGCCAATGTTCCGCTCATTGATACCTGCAATTATTACCCGCGCCAGCGCGACGGCCGCATTGCCGAGATCGAAGAGGGCCTGCCGGAAAGCGCCTGGGTCGAGCGCCAGATCGGCCATCGCGTGGTGAAGGTGTTCAACAATATCTACGCCCGGCATCTCGCCGATTTCGGCAAGGAAGCCGGCTCGCCCGGGCGCATCGCGCTGCCTGTCGCCGGCGACGATCCGGCGGCAAAGGCCATCGTGCTCACGCTTGTCGAGAATTTGGGGTTCGATGCGCTCGATGCCGGCCCGATCGCCGAATCGTGGCGCCAACAACCGGGGACACCCGCCTATTGCACCGATCTCGGCGTCGCGGCGCTGCGGCGGGCGCTGGCCGAGGCGCCGCGCGAACGCACCGCCGAATGGCGCGCAACCGACAAAAGCCCCGCTTGAGCTAATACATCGGACCGGGAAGTGCGAAGCGGCTTTCGGGATAAATCCGATGCGATGAGGAAGACGCAAAAGCGCCGCGATTGAATTTGGACGTCGACGCTCAGGCCCGCGGCTTGCCCCAGATCCCGTCGAAGACGAGATCGTCGAGCGGCAGACGCTCGGCCCAATTGCGCGCCTCAAGCTCCGGCCGGGCGAAAAGCTGATCGACGAAGCCGACGCAGAGATAGGCGACGACGACGATCTCCGGCGGGATATTCAGAATCGGGCGCAGATCCTCGGGGTCGAAAATGCTCACCCAGCCGACGCCGACGCCTTCGGCGCGCGCGGCGAGCCACAAATTCTGGATGGCGCAGACAGTGCTGTAGAGATCGGTATCGCGCTGATGCGTGCGGCCGAGCACGACCGGACCGCCGCGCGCGCGATCGCAGGTGACGCAGATGTTCAGCGGCGCTTTGAGAATGCCTTCGAGTTTCAGGCGCCGATAATCGACGCTGCGCGCATCGGCAAACATGCGTGCGGCTTCCGCGTTGCTGCGCGTGAAGATGTCATGCACCTTCGCCTTCACCGCCGGGTCGCGGACGAGAATGAAGTTCCACGGCTGGCTTAACCCGACGGACGGCGCATGATGTGCTGCCTCAAGGATACGATTGAGCGTCGGCCCGGGGATCGGCCGCGGTAGAAATTCGTCGCGCACGTCGCGGCGCGCATAAATGGCACGATAAACGGCGGCCCGCTCCTGCGCAGTGAACGCACCGGCCGGCGCCAATTCGGTTTCGGGTCCATCGCCATCGCTGTCGGCAAGCCGCATCATCATCTCCTTACGCATCCGCAGTTTGGCATTTTCTTGATCCGGATCAAAGCGGGTTGGCCGGCGCATCGGCCTTAATCGCGGCGAAGGAGAAAGTCATGCGAGTGCTGCTGCGAGATTTCCTACGCGTTTTCTCAACGGTTTTTTTGGCGCTGGTCGTGCTGCCGGTGCGTAGCGACGAAGTTCCGTTCGCGCAGCCTGCGCCGTCGCCCAATGCCCATGGCGATTCTTATGCGGTCTCGCTCAGCGACGCGATGCAACTCACGCAATTGCGCCACATCAAGCTCTGGCTCGCCGGCAAGGCGAAGAACTGGCCACTGGCCAGTTATGAACTCGCCCAGCTCAGGGACACGTTCAACAAGGCCGCAATCCTCTATCTCAACATTCCCGTCCCCTATATCGCTGCGGCCGTCCAGCCGCTCGTCGTTCTAAGCGATGCCGTGACAGCGAAGGATGCGGCGCAATTTCAGCGCGGCTTCAAGGCGCTGCAAGCCGCCTGCAACGATTGTCACAAGGCGGCGGACGTCAGCTTTATCGTCATTCAGACGCCAACGGCCTCGGTCTTCCCCGACCAAAGCTTCGCCCCGGCGCGGTGATGCGGGACCTGCCGCTTCGAGACGTCTATAAGCTCTTGGAGCCTGGCCCGGTCGTCCTGCTGACGACGGCGCGCCGTGGCCGGCATAATGTCATGACGATGTCATGGCATATGATGGTCGACTTCATGCCGCCGCTGATCGCCTGCGTCGTCAGCAATGGCGATTTCAGCTTTGCGGCATTGCGCGCCACCAAGGAATGCGTGATCGCGATCCCCGACGTTTCGCTCGCCGAGAGGGTCGTGGAGATCGGCAATTGCTCCGGCAGCGACACCGACAAATTCGCCAGGTTCGGACTGACGCCGCGGCGCGGCGAAAAAGTCGATGCGCCGCTCGTCGGCGAATGTTTTGCCAATCTGGAATGTCGCGTGGTCGATACGCGCTTCGTGAACAAGTATAATATTTTCGTTCTCGAAGCCGTGAAGGCCTGGCGGCGTGCTCGGCCAGACGATCCCAAGACAATTCATCATCGCGGCTTCGGCACGTTTGCCGTGGATGGCGAGATCATCCATCTGCCCTCCGGCAAACCGTAAGAGCTTTCCCGCAAAAAAAAGACCGCGGCGGAACGGGTCCGCCGCGGCCAAAGTTCGGCCGATATCGGATCAGGCCGCGGCCGAGACGCCGGTGCTCGACGAAACGGAAGCGATCGTCTTCAGGATGCGCGAAGCGATCTGGTAGGGGTCGCCTTGAGAGTTCGGCCGGCGATCCTCGAGATAGCCCTTGTAATCGTTGCGCACGAAGCTGTGCGGAACGCGGATCGACGCGCCGCGGTCGGCTATGCCATAGCTGAACTGATGGATCGAGGCGGTCTCGTGTTTGCCGGTCAGCCGCATATGGTTGTCCGGGCCGTAGACCGCGATGTGGTCTTCGCGGTTGGCTTCGAACGCCTTCATCAGCGCCTCGAAATATTCCTTGCCGCCGACCTCGCGCATGAACTTGGTCGAGAAGTTGGCGTGCATGCCGGAACCGTTCCAGTCGGTATCGCCGAGCGGCTTGCAATGGAATTCGATG
>JAJXZN010000148.1 GCA_021780015.1 Pseudomonadota bacterium | reverse complement strand
CGCCTCGAAGGTCATGGTTGCGCCGTGGCATTGTTCGCTGTCGTGCAAGGTCGTATTGAAGATCAGAACCCGGTCTTTATCGGCAGGCTTGGCGCCGTTGCTTTGCACAGAATCTTTCATCGGATTGGCTCAGGTCTGAAATGACGGAATGGGCTGGTGCAATGCTCCCCTGAGTGCCCGGGCGAAAACCCGGCCGGCGCTCAGGGGCTGGTAAGGAGAAGCAGGCCGAGCGACAGCGCCGCCGGCCCGCGGGCCAAGTCCTTACGCTGCAAATGGTCGGCGCCAAACCGCACGCGAGCCTCATGAAATCCACAATCGGGGACACTTTAGAGCAAGCGGGAAACAGCGGCAAGCGGCCCGAAAAGTCGGCCTGACGGTCATGCGAATCGTCTAAAGTCACGCTCGGCGGCCCGAGACGGGGAGGCATTCTGATGGCGCCAGGTTTCAAGTTCAAATCTCCGGCGCGACCGCGGCTCCCCGACGGGATGCGGGTCTATGCCATCGGCGACGTGCATGGCCGCGCCGACCTCTTGGCGCACCTCTACGCTCTCATCGACGCCGATCTCGCCCGGCGGCCGCCGGCGCAAGTGATGCACATCATGCTCGGCGATTATATCGATCGCGGACCGGCCTCGCGCGAGGTGATCGATCTTATTCTCGCCCGGTCGGTCCAGCATCGCGTCGTCGCGCTGAAGGGCAACCATGATTCGTTCGTGCTCCAGGCGCTTGATGATCCTTCGGCGATGGGCGACTGGCTGCTGATGCATGGCGTCGAGACCTTGGCGTCCTATGGCCTCACCGCCGCCACCGTCGCGAAGAGCCGCCTGAGTGATCTTGCACAAGCTTTTGCCGCGGTGCTGCCCGCCCCCCATCTCGAATTCTTCCGCGGGTTGAAATGCTCATTTTCTTGCGGTGATTTCTTCTTCGCTCATGCCGGGGTGCGCCCGGGCATCGCTCTCGATCGCCAATCGGAAGAAGACCTCCTCTGGATCCGGCAGGACTTCCTCCGCCATGACGGCGATTTCGGCAAAATGATCGTGCACGGCCATACGCCGGTCCGCAATGTCGAGCGCCGCGCCAATCGCATCGGTATCGATACGGCGGCCTATGCCTCCGGCAAGCTCACCGCCCTGGTCATCGAAGGCAGTACTCTGCGCCTCATCGATACCGCACGGATCGCCGCTCGCGCGGCCTGAATCGCGTTTTAAATTATTCCATTTATCAAATTAAATCATGGACTTGCTGATATTGCGCGAGATCTCTATGCATTGCCTTGGAATGCGGCGGCGGAGCACTTTCATGGATGATCGAGGACAGCATCGCGAGGCCCACACGGTTCGCGCCGCGGCGCATGAAAAAATGCGCCAGGCAGTGCTCTGTGCATTCTGCCACGTGATCCAAACGACCGGATTGCCGCCGCTGGAAGTGCTCGGCCTTGCCGCGGCGGCGATCGGCGCAGTTTACAAGGATGTTGCCGCCGCACACCAAGGTTCAACCGGCTGCCCGTGCGGCTGGGACCCTCAGGCGGAGGCCGATATTGCCGTACTACACGGCGCGCTTGCGGCAGAAACCGCTTCGCTTCCGGACCTGCGTTGGCTGAAAGCTGCCGGCAAGGCCTAGAGCAGGGGATTAGCTCGCCGCGGCGGCCGCCTCGCGGTCCTTCAAAAGCCTGGCGAGGAGCGCCTCCTGTTCGGCGATGCGCTCCGACGTGAGTTCGTCATCTTCGGCACCGGAATAGGCGGCAGCCTGTTCGGTCAGGTCGCGGATGTTCTCGCGCACGGCGGCGATTTCCTGGTCGAGCGCGGCGAGGGCGGCGGCGTTGGGCATTGCAGTTCCTTAAGACACAAGGGCGTTTGGCTCGCCGGGACCCTAGAGCATCATGCGCAAAAGTGTAAGCGGGACATGAGCGTCAAACTCCCCGGCATGCGCCCCGCATCGGGGACGGCTTCTCGAAGCCCGGCCGACCGGACCGTTCCCGCGCCGATGAGAAAGAACGGGGCGCAGTCTGAAGCGATTGAATTTTTCTCTTGGAAATCGACAAAGCAGATGGCCGAGAGAGAGATTAAACTGGCTCGAAATAATGTTAGATAACGTTTTGACGAATTTATATTATCAATCTCAAAGTGATCGCAGCGCCACACCCATGAAAATTAATGCGGCGCGTCACAAAAGTGTCGCGCAAGACTTGCGAAGCTCCGCATTTATTGGCAGGCTAAGATCATGCCTGAAAGTTCCGAGCCGCTTCTCGAATTGATCGACAAGGCGCAGAAATTAGCCGAGCAACAGCGGCGGCCGATGGTCGCCTATCTTCTGCACATGGCCGCCGACGAAGCCGCGCAGGGCAAGGCTGATCCGTCGTCTGCGGTTCACGCCCAGTCGGCGAAGCGGCGGCGCAGATGGCGCTGGCGCTGGTCGCCGAAATCCGCCAGCGAAATGCCGCATTGAGCGCGGGGTCGTTCGTCGGCATCCAATCTCTTCCCTTGGCTTAATTCGGCCACTTCACCATGGCCAACAATCGCCGCGATGCTATAGAGGCGCAGGCTTCGATCGCGCTCGACGAGCGCTGCCGGTGAGGAGGGCAACCGTGTCAACGTTTCAGCCATCAACCGACGCGGCATCGTCCCGCGCGATCCACGATCATTGGGGCCTCTTTCTGGCGGAAGGCAGCGCGCTTGTCCTGCTTGGACTTGCCGCGATTATCATTCCGTTCGTTGCCGGCAACGTCTCGATTTTCTTTCTCGGATGGCTGTTTCTGATCGCCGGACTCATCGGCCTCATGTCGACGCTGCGCGGCCGCAATGCGCCGGGCTTCGGCTGGTCGCTTCTGTCGGCGATCATCGCTTTGATCGCGGCGGCGGTATTGCTCTCGAACCCACTGCAGTCTCTTGCCTCACTGCCGCACAATCTCACGACCTTGGCGCATGTGCTGATCGTGTTCTTCATCATCGACGGCTTGCTGATGATCATCTTCGGCATTACGCATCGCAGCGAGCAATCGGCGCGATGGGAATTGCTGCTGGCCAACGGCCTCGTCGATTTCCTCATCGTCGGGCTTTTGCTCACCGGGCTGCCGGATTCGGCGCTCTGGGCGCTGGCGCTTCTCGTCGGCATCGATCTCCTCTTCGGCGGCGCCTCGCTGATCGTCATGGCCTTGGAGGCGCGCAAGGGCGCCGTCGCCGCCGTCGCATAGCGGACAGGCTTCGGGACGGCTGGACAAGCCTTGGATCGCTTCCTATAAAGCGCCCCTCCGGCCCTGCGCCGGACCCTGCCCAGGTAGCTCAGTTGGTAGAGCATGCGACTGAAAATCGCAGTGTCGGTGGTTCGATTCCGCCCCTGGGCACCAGCCGCTGGTTTCGCCGCTTCGCTGCAGCGCTGATCGCCTGTGCTGCCTGGCTGGGGCTCACCCTGCAATTCCTGGCGACTTACGCGCATGTCGGCTCGGCCATCGCCGCGCTTTGGATTCTCGCCGATTATTTCACCATCCTCACCAATCTCGCCATTGCCGCGTTCTTCACCGGTATCGCATTAGGCGGGGCGGGCTGGCGCGCGCCGCAGAGTCTTGCCGGCCTGACGCTCGCCATCCTGCTTGTCGGAATCGTTTATGCGCTTTTGTTGCGGCCGATCGACCATCCGCAAGGATTGGCGAGCGCCGCGAATGTCGTCCTGCATCTCGTCATGCCCATTCTCGTGCCGCTGTTCTGGCTCGCCGCGGGGTGCAAGGGCGCGTTACGGCTCCGCGACCCGTTCGTCTTCGCCGCCTTTCCGGTGATCTATTTCGTCTATGCGATGGCGCGCGGCGCGGCGGACGGCCATTATCCTTATCCGTTTTTCAACGCGGCCAGGATCGGCTGGCCGCAAACGCTCCTCAATGCGGGCTTCATCGCCGCGGGTTTTGTCGCCGGCGGCTATGCGCTTTTGGCTTTGGACCGCGGGCTGCGGCGGCGCATGGCGCGCCATTAGCGCCGCCCACCTTGCAGGGCGGCATGGGCGCCGCTATAAGCGCGCGGCCTACCTCAGAGACCAATAAAACATGGCCATCGAACGCACGTTTTCCATCATCAAGCCCGACGCGACGCGCCGCAACCTGACCGGCGCGATCAATGCACTGATCGAAGCGGCGGGATTGCGCATCATTGCGCAAAAGCGCGTGCTGATGACGCGCGCCCAGGCCGAAACCTTTTATGCCGTGCACAAGGCGCGGCCGTTCTTCGGCGAACTGGTCGAAACGATGACCGCCGGTCCCGTCGTCGTCCAGGTGCTCGAGGGCGAAGACGCGATCAAGAAATACCGCGACGTGCTTGGCGCGACCGACCCGGCCAAGGCCGCCAGCGGCACAGTCCGCAAACAGTTTGCGCTCTCCGTCGGCGAGAATTCGGCGCATGGTTCCGATGCGCCCGAGACGGCCGCCATCGAGATCGCACAATTCTTTTCCGGCAACGAGATCGTCGGCTGATCGGCGCGGCCCTATTCCGGCCGGAGTTTGATGGTCCTTTCACCCGGCTTCGAGAGGGTAAACTGACCGCGCCGCGGATGAAGATCATGATGCGAAGACGAGCGCGCGGCGCCTTGGCGTAATGTCTTGGTCTCGGCCTTTTGCTTGCACATTCGAGCGAAGCGGCG
>JAJXZN010000295.1 GCA_021780015.1 Pseudomonadota bacterium | reverse complement strand
CCGGTGCAATCGGGTGCCGACGCGATCCTGAGCCGGATGAATCGCAAGCACGACCGCGCCGCTTATCGCGACATCGTGCGGCGGCTTCGCGATGCCTGCCCCGATATCGCGCTTTCTTCCGATTTCATCGTCGGCTTTCCCGGCGAGAGCGATGCGGATTTCGCGGCGACGCTCGATCTTGTCCAGGAGGTCACCTTCGCCAGCGCCTTTTCGTTCAAATACTCGCCGCGGCCGGGCACGCCCGGCGCCGAAATGGATGAACAAGTGCCCGAGGCGGTGAAGGTCGCGCGGCTCGCCGCGTTGCAAGAGCTGCTCGACGCGCAGCGCCTCGCCTTCAACCGAAGCCTCGTTGGCAGAACTCTTGCTGTTCTCTTCGAGAAAAAAGGGCGCCATGTCGGACAAATCGCCGGGCGGTCTCCCTATCTACAACCTGTCCAGGTCGAGGCGCCGGAGGCGCTCATCGGCCGGATTCTGCCCGTCGAGATCACCGGCTTGGCGTCGAATTCGCTATTTGGGCGCCTGATGCCCGAGGAGACACAGAGGCTTTGAGACCATCTGACCGTTCGATATCGCTGCGCGGCGATTCCACGCCGGTTCCTTTGGCGCCCGAGGCTCCGGCACAAGTGACCCTGGCCTTCGACGACAACAAGCACGCTTCGCTGCTCTTCGGTCTCTACGATCAGAACCTTGCCAAGGTCGAACGCAAGCTCGGCGTCGTCGCCAATGCGCTCGGCAATCAGGTCACGATCAAAGGCCCGGCGGATGCCTGCGAACAGGCGCGCGAAGTGCTCGAAATGCTGTACGGCCGCGTCAAGCTCGGTCAAGAGGTGGGACCCGGCGATGTCGACGGCGCGATCGAGGAACGCGCCCTGCAAGGCTCGCTGTTCCCCAATGCCGATATTCCGCGCACCCATTTCGAGCAGATCAGCACGCGCCGGCGCGGCGTGGTGCGGGCCCGCAATGCGGCGCAGGATCTTTATATCCGCTGCCTGAAGCGTCAGGAGCTTTGCTTCGCCGAAGGCCCGGCCGGAACCGGCAAGACCTGGCTTGCCGTCGGCTATGCCGTCTCGCTGCTCGAACAGGGCATCGTCGAACGGCTGATCCTCTCGCGCCCCGCGGTCGAGGCGGGCGAACGGCTTGGCTTCCTGCCCGGCGACATGCGCGAAAAGGTCGATCCTTATCTGCGGCCGATCTTCGACGCGCTCAATGATTTCATGGATCCGCGCATGGTCGAGCGCGGCATGCAGACGGGCATGATCGAGGTGGCGCCGCTCGCCTTCATGCGCGGCCGCACCCTGACCAATGCCTGCGTGCTGCTCGACGAGGCGCAGAATACGACCTCGGTGCAGATGAAAATGTTCCTGACCCGGCTCGGCGAAGGCTCGCGCATGATCGTCACCGGCGACCCGTCGCAGGTCGATCTGCCCGTGGGACAGATCTCCGGCCTTGCCGAAGCGATCGGCCTGCTCGCTAGCATCGAAAGCGTTGGCCATATCCGCTTCGCCGACAGCGATGTCGTGCGTCATGATCTCGTCCGCCGCATCGTCTCGGCCTATGAAGCGCGGACACGCGCGCCGGCGCTTGAGGGAAAGCCGCGGCGATGAGCGAAGCACCCTTGATCGATTTCGTCGTCGAAGGGGCGCTTTGGGAAAATGCCCCCGACGTTCCCGGCTGGACGGCCGCGTCGATCGGCGAAGCAATTCTCAAGTCGGGCGTCAAACTCAAGCCCGGCGTCGAGATCAGCATTCTGCTGACCGATGACGAAGCGATTCGAAAACTCAATCGGCAATGGCGCGGCAAAGATCAGGCGACGAATGTCCTCTCATTTCCCGCACCGGGCGAAGTCGAGACGCGGCAAGCGCTCGGCGACATTGCGATCGCCTATGAGACCTGCGCGCGCGAAGCCGGGGCCGAATTGAAGACCTTTCAAGCGCATGTGACGCATCTCGTCGTCCATGGCTTTTTGCATCTCATCGGTTTTGATCACGAGACGGAGGCGGAAGCGCTCGAGATGGAAGCGCTGGAGCGCGACATTCTCGCCGCGCTCGGCATTTCCGACCCCTATGCCGTCCGCGTTGCGAGCGTCGAATGAGCATCAACGGCGACCCGGACTCTAGTCACGAAAAATCCGGCAAGCAGGGATTG
Source organism: Pseudomonadota bacterium (assembly GCA_021780015.1). Classification (GTDB taxonomy): domain Bacteria; phylum Pseudomonadota; class Alphaproteobacteria; order Rhizobiales; family Beijerinckiaceae; genus Methylovirgula. The sequence continues at coordinate 2,493 of JAJXZN010000295.1, read as the reverse complement.
CTCGGCCGGTTGCGTGCCTTGCTCGGCCTCGGCGGCGGCTCGTTGCGCGAGGATGTGCAGGAGGCGATCGAGGAGATCACCGAAGCCTCGGGCTTCTCGCCGCTCGAACGCGAGATGCTCAACAACGTGCTCTCGCTGCACGAGATCCGCGTCGTCGACATCATGATCCCCCGCGCCGACATTATCGGCGTCGCTTACGATGCGAGCCTCGCCGAAGTGCTCGACGCCTTCCGCACCGCCGGCCATTCGCGCCTTCCCGTCTATGCCGAAAATCTCGACGATCCGCGCGGCATGGTCCATATCCGCGACCTCGTCGATCTGATCGCCAATCTGACCGACGGCTTCAAGCTCAATGCGCCGCGGCCGGGGCAGCGCGGCTTCGGCGACATCACATTGGCGGAATCCGGCATTCTGCGGCCGGTGCTGTTTGCCCCGCCCTCCATGCCAGCGCTCGATCTGCTCGTCAAAATGCAGACGACGCGCACGCATATGGCGCTCGTCATCGACGAATATGGCGGCACCGACGGATTGGCCTCGATCGAGGATGTCGTCGAGATGATCGTCGGCGATATCGAGGACGAGCATGACGACGACGAGACGCCGAAGATAGAGAGCGGCCCGGACGGCACCTTCGTCGTCGATGCACGCGCGAGCCTCGGCGATGTTTCGCAAGTGCTCGGCCATGATCTCTCCGAGCTTGTCGATGCCGAAGACGTCGATACGCTCGGCGGCCTCGTGACAAACCTGGCCGGACATGTTCCGCTGCGCGGTGAAACGCTGACCACGGAAGGTTTCCAATTCGAGGTTCTTGACGCCGATCCGCGCCGGGTGAAGCGAATCAAGATTCGCCCGGCCGCCGGCGAAGAGCCTCTGGCGCCCGGCGGCGAGCCGCCGGCGCAGGAGGCGCATCCGCCGCAATCCGGACCTGGCGAGCCTCAAAAAGCCGGTCGAGCATCGGACCGATAGTGCGAAGCGGTTTTCGGACGAATCCGATGCAGATAAAACGGGGCGGGGCTGCCGATTCGGCAGGAGCGTCAGCCTGCCCGCTCCGGCACCCAATGGATTTTTTCGCTCTTTCCCCTCCTCCCGATCCGCCCGAGACATGTATCCAGTCGCCGAATTCGTGATTCTCGCCGGCGGCTGGCGACGCCGGCTGATCGCCTTCGCCGGCGGCGCCTGCGGCGCGCTCGCCTTGGCGCCGGTCGATTTCCTTTTCGCTATGATCGTGCCGATGACGCTCGCCGTCTGGCTCATCGATGGCGCGGCGGAGGCAAAGCAAAGTCCCGGTGCTCCTATGCGCTCGGCGGCGCTCCGCAACGCCTTCAGCGCCGGCTGGTGGTGGGGCTTTGGCTATTTTGTCGCCGGCTTCTGGTGGCTCGGTGCGGCCTTTCTGGTCGAGCCGCAGGATTTCGTCTGGGCGATGCCGCTCGGCATCTTCGGCCTGCCGGCTTTTCTCGCGCTGTTCCCCGCCTTCGGTTTCGCGCTGGCGCGGCTTGGCTGGTCGGGCGGACCGGCGCGCGTGCTGATGCTCGCCGCCGGCCTCGGCTTCAGCGAATGGCTGCGCGAACATGTGTTCACAGGCTTCCCTTGGAACGATTACGGGATGGCGCTTGGCGATCATCTCGTCCTCGCGCAATTCGCGGCAATCGGCGGCCTGCCGGCGCTCAATGTTCTGACCGTCGCGATTTTCGCTGCGCCGGCTTTGTTGGCCGATGCCCGGATGAAGAAAGGCCAGCGACGGATACCGGGCGGCGTGATGGTCGCTGCGGCCGTACTGCTGAGCCTTGCCGGCTTTGGCGCTTTGCGACTGGCGGCGCCGCCGCCCGGAAACATGCCCGGCGTCAAAGTCCGGCTGATGCAGCCCAATGTCACCGAGGATGATAATTTCAGCCCCGCGCACAAGGATGAAATCGTCGCGCGCTATCTTGCCCTGTCCGATCGCGCGACAAGCCCCGCGAATACCGGATTGGCCGATGTCACGCTGCTCGTCTGGCCGGAATCGGCCTTCCCGTTCATTCTGACCGAAGATCCGCCCTCGCTCGCCGCCATCGGCGGTGCCCTACCGCCCAGCACGACGCTGGTGACCGGCGCCGCGCGCGTCGGCATCGTCAGTCAAGGCGGCCGCGATTATCCGGCCTATTTCAATTCCATGCTCGCCATCGCCCGCGGCGGTATCATTCTCGACACTTACGACAAAGTGCATCTCGTGCCGTTCGGCGAATACCTGCCATTCGAATCCACGCTCCGGCATCTCGGCTAGCATCGTTCCGTATATCTGCCCGGCACCCTTTCGCGGGGCGCGGAGAATCGAATGGTGAAGCTGCGGGAAATACCGCCCGTCACGGTGCTCACCGCGCGGCGACGACCCGGGCGCTGAGGGAGGGGAGTGCGGGCTGCATTGCGTGCTGCGCGCTGAGCCGCCTGGGCCGAGCCTCCCCGGCCGGCGCGCGTGTTGGCCCGTCCGAGGCGCGGGACTCCGCCGGCGCGCGCCGC
>JAJXZN010000293.1 GCA_021780015.1 Pseudomonadota bacterium | reverse complement strand
AAAGAGCGTCGAAGGGCTCGATGTCGCGGCGCTGGATCCTGGCATCGATGTCGCCCGCCGCCATCACGCCGACGAACTCGTCATCGCCGTCGATTGGCGCCGCACCGAGGTCATCGAAAAGATCAAAGAGCGCTTCCGCGCCTCGCCGCTGGCGGTGCGCCTGCTCCCCGACCGGACCGTGCGCGCGACGATCGATCGGCGGGCGGACTTCGCGCCGGAGACGATGCTTTCGGTCGAATTGCAGCGCGCGCCGCTCACCCATTTCGAGCGCTTCGTCAAGCGCGCCTTTGACACGCTGCTGGCCACGGTCGCGACGCTTGCCCTCATGCCGCTGATGCTGCTGGTCGGCGTGGCCGTGAAGCTCGACAGCAAAGGCCCGGTGCTGTTCCGTCAGCAGCGGACCGGCTTCGACGGACAGAAGTTTCACATCTACAAGTTCCGCACCATGAACGTGATGGAAGACGGCCCGGTCGTCGTCCAGGCGGCACGCGGCGACCGCCGCGTCACGCGCGTCGGTGCGTGGCTGCGCCGAACCAGCATCGATGAACTGCCGCAGCTCTTCAATGTCATCAAGGGCGACATGTCGCTCATCGGCCCGCGGCCGCACGCTCTGGCGCATGACGACCATTATCGCCAGATCATCGCCACCTACGCGTTCCGCCATCACGTCAAGCCGGGCATGAGCGGGTGGGCGCAGGTCAACGGCCAGCGCGGCGAGACGGCCAAGGTCGAGGATATGCGCAAGCGTGTCGAGCTTGACCTTTGGTACATCAACAATTGGTCGCTGACGCTCGACCTCAAGATTATCCTGCGCACCTGCCTCGAAGTCACTCGCCAGCAAGCCTATTGAGGCGCGGCCCGTCCGGCCGCGCAGTCAAAAGCGCGGTCGCTCCTTCAATTTGCGCGCCGGATTGCCGGCATAGACCGCCCAGGGCTCGATATCGCGAAACGCGACGCCGCGAGCGCCCAGCACCGCGCCTTCGCCGATCGTGACTCCGGGACCGACAAAGGCTTCCGCCGCCACCCAGGCCTGCGGTCCGATGCTGATCGGCTTGGCAATCAATTGGAAATCGGGATCGTGGATATCGTGCGAGCCGGCGCAGAGATGCGCGCCTTGCGAGACGACGGCTTTCGCGCCGATCGCGATCGGAGCCTGATTATAGCAATTGACGCCGGGACCGAGCAGCGCATGTTCGTCCATCGTCAGATTCGCCGGATACCAGATGCGCGTCTTGCCATAGACGCGGGCGGTCGAAGCGATCTGCGCGCCGAAGAGGCGCAGCAGCGCGGTCCGCCAGCCGAAAAACGGCGGTGGAGTCCAGGCGGCAAGGGCCGCCCAGGCGATCTGCCACAATGCGCGATAGGCACGATTGGCGAGGCTGAAGCTCGCGCCGCCTTCGAGCGGCTTGGTTTTCCGCGCGTCGAGAATGCTCATGCGATCATTATAGCCCGGCCCGGAGCCGGCGATAGATCGTGCTCCATTGCGCCGCGACCGCCTGCGGCGAGAAACGGGTTATCGCAAGGTCGCGGGCGGCCGCCGACATTTTTTCCCATTCGCCCGCGGGCAAAGCGAAGGCGCGCCGCAGCGCTGCGGCGATGGCATCCGCGTCGGTTCCGCAGTCGAGCGCCGCGCCTTGCGCGAAACCGTCCGGCAGATTGCAGGCTGCCGACATCAAGGTGGGGGTCGCGGCAGCCCAGGCTTCGAGAATTGCCATCGGCAGGCCTTCGCTCAGGGAGGGGAGGACGACGAAACGGGCCTCGCCCAGCAGGTTCGCTTTCGCCGCGCCATAGATCGGGCCGAGGAAATCGATCGACGGGTCGGCGGATGCGGCGAGTTTGCTGCGCAGCGCCGCTACGTGCGCGGCCTCGCCCCAGCCAGCGATGGCGAGCCGCCACCCGGCCGCGCCGCCGCCGGCCGCAGCCCAAGCCTCGATCAGCGGATCGAGGTTCTTCTTCGGGTGAATGCGGCCGATATAAAAGACGAGGTCCGAACGTGGGCTTGGCGCACGGTCGGCCTCTGCCGCTACATAGTTCGGCACGATGGCGATGCGCGCGTCCTCGGCGCCGGTCTCGCGCGCGATGTCTTCGGCCTCGGCGGCGGTCAAGGCGTGAAACAGGCGGGCGGCGCGCCAGCTGCGCCGTTCATAGCCAAGCCGCGCCAGCGTCTTTTTCCAGCGGCCGCGTGCCGTAATCCACGGGTCGAGCATCCCGTGCGGGGAAATCACATAGGGCCGCCCCGTCCGTTCCGCCCACAGCGCGCCGCAAAGCGAGGCATATTGCCAAATTCCATGCAGATGCAGGACATCGAGATCGGCGGCGAGAAGCTCTGCCAGAAGCCCGGGCGCATAGTCGAAGGCCGCCGGCCCGCGGCGCGGCACGGTGATCGTCCCGATCGTGCCGAAGCGCTTGCGGTCCTCGGCCGTGAACGGATCGGCGGCACCGAAGACGATGGGCACCAGGCCGCCCTGCGCTTCGAGCGCCTGGGCCTCGGCCAGCACCGCCTCGAACACGCCGCCGCCGCGGCGCGAGACGCGCGCGGTCAAAAGCCCGACCCTGAGCGGGCGCCCGTTTTTTTCGCCGCCTGTCATTTTATCGAACCCGTCACCTGATGTATCCAATCACGCCGAACGGCTGAAACCACACCAAATTGGTTGAACGGAAGATGAGCGCCACCGATTACGTGTCAACGTGGATGTATGTCGAGTCGCCGCAGGAAGGCGGGCTTTACCCGCAGGTCGGCGGCCTGACGACGAGCCAAGCGACGCAGAACATCTACTGGCGCTGCGTCTATACGTTCTTTTGGAGCGCCAAAGCCTTTCTCAAGAAGGAGGGCGTCAGGCTTCTGCTCTTCACCAATGTTGCGACGCTTCCCGTTGTCGGCGGCATCGATCTCAACCGGGCGCTCGCCGATTTCGGCGTCGAGCTTGTGACTTTGCGCTACACCTGGGCGCCGGCCGGCACGCGACGCCCGTGGTTCAATCAATATTTCCTGTTCGACATTCTCGACTATGCGGCGGGGCGGCTCGATGCCGACGATACGCTGCTGGTCATGGACAACGATTGTCTGATCGTCGGCGATCTCGACCCGGCTTTTGCGCTGGCACGGCGCGACGGTGCTCTGCTCATCACTGTCGATGTCGGCGCGGATGAAGACGCCAACGGCCTGTCGCGCCGGCAGGCGATGGACGTCTATGCCGAAGTCGGTGGCGCGCGACCTGCTTCGCCGCCCGACTATTTCGGCGGCGAGTTCTATGGCCTGAGCGGTGCGCTGCTTGCGCGGCTTCTGCCGCTCGCCAAAGAGGTGCGGATCAAGAACGATGCCTTGGCGGCCGCAGGCCAAGCCTATTTCTCCGACGAGGCGCATTTCTTCAGCTATCTCATGTGGCGGCTCGGGCTGCGGGCGCCGAACGCCAATGCGATCGCCCGACGAATCTGGACGACCTGGAAACTCAACAATACCGAAGCGGCCGATCTCAAGCGCCCGGTCTGGCACCTGCCGTCGGAAAAGACCTACGGTTTTGCCGATCTCTTTGCCCGGCTGGCGGCGGGCCAATCTATTCCCACCGATCCCGTCCGTCTCAACGCCTGGCTTGCGCGGCTGATGGGCGTCGGCCGAAAGAGCGCGCGCAAGTTCATCGGGCATTTTTTGCGCGCCGCGCGGCGGCGGTTGCGGCGTCCGGCGTGACTATAGTCGTCGCTTGGCTTATTGAGCCTCGGGCGGCGGCACATGAGGACAATCGAGACCCTATGCGCATATTGAATAAAGATCTCCTGAGGCGCCGCAATCTTCTTAAGCTCATCTTCGGCGGCTTTGTCGGCTCCGGCGCCTATGCGCTCGGCGAGCGCCGAGCCGCAGCGGCCGATCCCGATCCCGATCCGCAGCCGCTCGCAACGCAGAACCGGTTTGCGACGCTGTCCGATCTGCGCAGCGTCGACGACCCGCATGATCTCGCCGACATCGATGTCATCGTTCTCAACCACCACGCCGACAACGACCGCGGCGGCGGCACCTTCCGCTGGGTCGCCAATTCGCAGGAGTCGGACGACAATGCGATCTATGTCCGGCCGGATAGCGTCGCCGAGGGCCAGCCTGGGCGTTTCGTGCGCGTCTTTTCGGGCGATGTGAATGTCTGCTGGTTCGGCGCGCGGGGCGACGACGACATTGACGACAGCATTGCCTTCCAGGCGGCGATCGATTGGTCTGCGGCGCGCGGCGGCGGCGTCGTGCGCGTGCCGCCTGGGTCCTACATTTGTAACAACGTGATCTTGAAGAACGGGGTCACGCTGTCGTCGACCGCGGCAGCCTATGGCTACGCCCCGAGCAAGATTCTCGGCACGGCTTTGCGCTGCACGCATCCGGGCTTCTGCCTCGACACGCCGGAAAAAGGCGTCACCGCGGCAGCCGTGACGGGCATCAATTTCCGCGGCGGCGGGCCGAACCTCGCCGCCGGCGGCATCCGCCTGCAGAAGGCGAGCTGGTGCGCGATCAAGGTCGCGCAATTCGACAATTTCGCCGACGAGGCGATCGTCATCACGAGCGGCATGGCCTGCGTGATCGAAGACGTGTTGACAACGAATGTCCTGCTCAATCGCGGCCGGCCAAAGCTCGCCGGCGCCATCACCATCGGCGGCACGGATCAT
>JAJXZN010000273.1 GCA_021780015.1 Pseudomonadota bacterium | reverse complement strand
AGCTTTCTCGGCAGGCTCGCTGGCGGCCTGTTTATATATGCAATCTCGGTGCTCGACGCCTATCGCATCGCACGGCTGCGCTGGGTCACTTACCATAGGCAGTGAGCGCGTCATGACCGATTGGCTCAGCGTCAGACGCGGCGACGTTCCGCTGATTCTCAGCTTGCCGCATACGGGAACGGAAATACCGGTCGAATACGAGAATAATTTCATCTCGCCATGGCTTGCACGGTGCGACACAGATTGGTGGGTTCATCAACTCTACGACTTCGCGGCTTCGGAATTCGACGCAACCATCGTCCGTACGTCGGTTTCGCGCAGCGTGATCGACGTCAATCGCGATCCATCTGGAACGTCGCTTTATCCGGGACAAGCGACGACTGAGCTTTGCCCTACGACAACCTTTGACGGTGATTATCTCTACAAAGAAAACTGCGCGCCGAATAGCGTTGACATTTCCGCGCGGCGAGAAAAATATTTCGCTCCCTATCATTTCGCGATCGCAAACGAACTGAGCCGGCTTCGCGCGCTGTATCCGGTTGTCATCCTCTACGACTGTCATTCAATACGATCGTTCGTGCCGCGCTTGTTCAAAGGCGTTTTGCCGGAGCTCAATATCGGCACAAATGGTGGGCGGAGCTGCGCGGGCGGCCTTTCCCGCCGCGTCGTCGATCTTTGTGCCGAGAGCGGACGCTCTCACATTTTAGATGGCCGCTTCAAAGGTGGCTGGATCACACGCCACCATGCCGCGCCCTCAAAAGGTGTGCATGCCATGCAAATGGAGATTGCATGTCGTGCCTATTTGCGCGAGCCCATAGAACCTGTGACCGAACGTAATTGGCCGCCGGAATTCGACGCGACTTTCGCGGCTCCGTTGCGCGACGTTCTGCGTCGAATCCTGTGCGCTTGCCGCGAATTTGCGGCGCTCGCCTCCAAAAGCCGGCCTTGAGCCGCTTTTAAATCAGCCTTGACAAAGCTAAAAAGCTCCGGCACGTTTTCTCTATAAGAAAATGTAATTCTTTAAAATAACGAAAATCGAGAGAGGAAATGTCGCATTTGCTATCCAGGATTGTGCGGCTGTAGCAGCGAACCGCTGTGGTTTGATGGCTCGATGGGCACCGAAGGCGGCTGCCTTCCGCCTTGCGGCTGCGTCAAGCAAGCTTTCTTCGCGCCACGAGCTCATGCGCAAATGCCCGCAAAGCATTTGACGCGAGACCGCGAGCCGAGCCGCCGCGACCTGGAGCAATCTGCTCGTGGGAGGACAAAATGTCGGTTCAAAGTTCAAAACAAGTGGACGCCGGGAGCGGATCCCACGCCACGGACCATCTTGGTTATACGTCTGGCGGGCTGAAGCGCGAGACGGGCTGGTGGGGGGCTTTCGTGATCGGCCTTGCCGGCACCATTTTGGTGACCGGCATCGCGCCGGTCATGGTGACTTCGCTCGGAGCCTCGTCGGTTCCGATTACCGTCTTCATCACGCTCACCGGCTGGCTGCTGTGCCTGTTCCTGGCCGAGCTCGCCGCCATGATGCCGGAGCGCACCGGCGGCTCGCCGAGCTATGCCTATCCGGCCTTCGTCACGCGCTGGCCGAAATTCGCCAAACATGTCAACGGCTTTACCGCCTGGGCCTATTGGCTCGGCTGGTTTCCGGTGGCGCCTTTGAACATGATCCTGGCGGCGGCCTATCTCGCCGACCGGTTCGGCTTCAATACCACGGCGGGCTTCACCCCGATCCACACCTTCATCGCCTGGTCGACGCTGATCATTTCGGTGATCGGCATCCTGCTGTTCTTCATCCCGGCCTATCGCGGGATCAAGTTCGGCGCGGCCTTCGCGACGGTGCTGGCGCTCTTGTCGATGATCCCGCTGACCTTCATCGCGATCTCGTGGGTCTTCAACCCGAGCGTCGTGCATTGGGGCGAGCTGACCGGCTTCAAGCACGTCGACGGAACGAGCTTCTTCTCGCCGATCAGCGGCTTCAACTGGCTGCAGGTTTATATCGCCTATGGGTTCCTTCTGACCTGGAACGTCATCGCGATGGAAGCGGCCGCCTGCTACATCGGCGAATGCGCCAATCCCGATCATGACGCCAAGATCGCCATGAACCTGGAGGGCGGCTATGGCGTCTTCATCTATACGCTGGTGCCGATCGCCTTCATCATCGTGCTGGGCGCCAAGGCTCTGTCGAACTCGGCTTTGTCCGATCCGAAGACGATCTTCGTGACCTTTGCCGACAAGGTCTTCCCCGGCGTCACCGGCCAGTTCTTCGATTGGGTGATCGCCGCCATGCTGATCGTCGCCTTGGGGCTTTCGGCGCTCAATGCGATCATGGGTTCGGGCCGGGCCCTCTATCAGATGGCGCTCGACGGCGAATTCCCGACCTGGTTCACCAAGCTCAACGAACATGGCGTCCCCTCGCGCGCCATGGCCTTCAACGTCGTCGCTTCGCTGCTGGTCGTCTTCGCCGGCGGCGCGGTGGAAATCTATAGCTTCTCCAACGTCGGCTATACGATTTCCTTCATCCCGGTGCTGGTCGGCTACTTCCTGCTGCGCCAGGACAAGCCGGAATTGCGGCGGCCGTTCAAGCTGCCGGAATTCATGAAATATGTCGCGCTGCTTCTGGCCGTGGTCTATTTCGTGTTCTGGCTGTTCGGCGGCCTCTGGTACTCCAAGCTCGGCAATGTCGAAGTCTATTACTGGGCCGGCTGGGTCACCTTGCTCGCCTACCTGCCGCTCTATTGGTACCGAAAGATGGAAGACCGTCGCAAACCCGCGATCGAAGCCAATGCGACGTCATAATCGCGGCGAATGCTGATGAAAAGCGATCGGCAGTTCGAAAGAGCTGCCGATCGGAATCTTTCCCAAACATTCGGTATTGCGTCATGACTCTGAAATTCACACCACACTTGCCGTGGAGCCAGCCACCGGAACCGCCGGACCCGCAGACCGCGGCGCCCAAATCGATCATGCTTGCGTCGGAAGGCAAGCCGGTCTCGACCGAGGCGATCGAATTCGCCGCACGCCTATCGCGAAACGCGAAGGCGCCCGTGCAAGTCTTCATGATCGCGAGAATTTGGGGCAGCAGCTTCGGCCTGCCTCACCCCGGCCTCATGCCGACAAAACGCGAATGGCAAGCGCAGCACGACAGTGTCGCGGAGACAGTGCGACAGTTGAAACGCCGCGGCGTCGACGCGACCGCCACCGTCGTCAGCACGCGCAATGCGTCTGGACGTATCTTGGCGGAGATCAAGCGGCGCGCGCCCGATGCCGTCGTCATGGCGGCGCCGCCGCCGCGCCACTGGTTCCTCGCCGGACTGTTCTGGGATCAAGAGCCTTACCGCGTCCGCCGTCTGGCAGAACGGCCAGTGTATCTCGTTGTCGGAAACGCGATCGCCAAGCAGGCCAACGGCTCATCCAAGAAGAAGCGCGCAGATCGCCTGTTCGCCTGACGTGCTCACTTAAGTGAGCACGGTCTCGCCAAGTGGCCGCGAAGTCTTGCGCATGGAAAGCGGCGGCCTTTTTCTTTTCTTGTGAAGAAAAGTTTCTTCTTATTAGTTGACGGCAAAAAAAATTCACAATAGCTTTCTTCGCAAGCGAGGAATTCTCCATGCATCGCATTGTCGAGATTTTCCAGATTGGGATGCTGTCCGAGCGCGCGGAGCTCGACCTCCAGGTCGCGACTCGCAATACCGAAATTCCAAATAAGCGCAATTTCCAACCTGAGAACCCCGCCGCGTCCGCCGCCAAAACGACGGGCGTTATACAAGTGCCGCGTTTCGGCACGGGCCGGATTCCCGGTCAGTGAGGATGAGGAAAAAGACATGTCAAAAGATCTCGAGAAAATCGCCAAGGACCGCGGCATCAAATATTTCCTGATCTCGTTCACCGACTTGTTTGGAACTCAGCGGTCGAAGCTCGTGCCGGCAGAAGCGATCACCGCCATGGCGAAAACCGGCGCCGGTTTCGCGGGCTTTGCCACTTGGCTCGACATGTCGCCGGCCGATTCCGACATGTTCGTCATTCCCGATCCCGACAGCCTCATTCAATTGCCGTGGAAGAAGGAAGTCGGCTGGTTCGCCGGCAATCCGTGGATGGATGGCAAGGAAGTCGAGCACGCACCGCGCAATATCCTACGCAAGCAGATCGCCGCCGCCGCCGAGCAAGGCTTGCAGATGAAATCCGGCGTCGAATGCGAATTTTTCCTCATCTCGCCGAACGGCGATTGCATTTCCGATGCGGCCGACCTGCAGTCGAAGCCCTGTTATGACCAGACCGCGCTGATGCGCCGTTATGATGTGATCTCGGAAATCTGCGACAGCATGCTGGAATTGGGCTGGAAGCCCTACCAGAACGACCATGAAGACGCCAACGGCCAGTTCGAAATGAACTGGGATTATGACGAGGCGCTCAAGACCGCCGATCGGCACTCGTTCTTCAAATATATGGTGAAGTCGATCGCCGAGAAGCACGGGCTGCGCGCGACCTTCATGCCGAAGCCCTTCCCCAACCTCACCGGCAATGGGTGCCACGTCCACGTTTCGCTGTGGGAAGGCAACAAGAACGTCTTCGAGGACCCGAAGGGCGAACTTGGCGTCTCGAAGCTCGGCTATCATTTCCTCGCCGGCATCCTCGCCAATGCCGAGGCGCTGACCGCCATTACGAACCCGACGGTCAACAGCTACAAGCGCATTAACGGCACTGTCACGCTCTCCGGCGCGACCTGGTCGCCCAACACGATCACCTATACCGGCAACAACCGCACTCACATGGTGCGCATCCCGGAAGAAGGCCGCTTCGAATTCCGCCTCGCCGACGGCGCCGCCAATCCCTATCTGCTCCAGGCGGGCGTACTGGCGGCGGGCCTCGACGGCATCGCGCACGCGCGCGACCCCGGCAAGCGGCTCGACATCAACATGTATACGCACGGCCATCTGGTCGAAGGCGCCAAGAAACTGCCGCTCAATCTTCTCGATGCCTTGCGAGCGCTCGAGGCGTCGCCGATCTACGGAAAGGCCTTCGGTACCGAATTCGTGAACGCCTATGTGAAGCTGAGAACCGACAATTGGCACGAATTCATGCGCCATCTGAGCAAATGGGAGGTCGAGACGACACTCGACTGCTGACCACAGCATGGGGGTAAAGCACTGATTTTGAAGCCGCTTTACCGTGACGGCCCTGTTAAGGCCGGCGAGAGACTGTAAAAACTTGGGGGCAAGGCAGCCTTAGGTTCCTTGCCGCCGTGATCCGGCATAAGTTACAGTTGCTTTGGACTTATCGCCGCTCAATCTCGCCGGTTAAAACCATGGATCGCAAGACAAAATCCGCGGCTGCGGCAGTCGAAGATTCCGCCGCCGCAGTGCAAAAATTATTGACGGTCTCCAACGCGCCACCGGGCGAAGCGCGGAGTCTGGAACGCGCCATCGGCAGCCAGATTCGGCAATTGCGCCGGCGCCTCAACCTGTCGGTCGCCGATCTTGCCAATGCGGCGCAAATCTCGACCGGCATGATGTCGAAGATTGAGACCGGCCAGATATCGGCTTCGCTCGCTTCGCTGCAATCGATCGCCGCGGCGCTCAGCGCACCGATGACGGCACTCTTCGCCGCTTTCGAAGATCAGCGCGACTGCTCCTATGTGAAAGCCGATCAGGGCGTCGTCATTGAACGGCGCGGCTCCAAGGTCGGCCATATCTACCAGCTTCTCGGCCATGCGCTTGGCGGCGATATCGCGGTCGAACCTTATCTGATCACTTTGGAAAAAGAGGCGGCGCCCTACACCGCCTTCCAGCATGCCGGGCGTGAATTCATCTATATGCTCACCGGCCTTGTCGATTACCGGCACGGTGACACGGTCTACCGGCTGGCCCCGGGCGATTCGCTGCTCTTCGATTCGAGTGCCATGCACGGGCCGGAGGCCCTGCTAGAATTGCCGATGACCTATCTGTCGATCATCATCTACCAGCGCGACCGGCCCTGATCGTCCTTTGCGCCTTCGTCCGCCGCTCCTGCGCCGGCGCATGGCCGAAACGCCGCTTATATTGCCGCGAAAAATGACTGGCGCTCTGGAAGCCGCTGGCGAGACCCACTTCCGCGACCGGCAGAACCGTCTGGCGCAAGAGCGTGCGCGCGCGCTCCAGCCGGATTTCGCGATAATGCCCGTCCAGCGTCGTATCGAGATGCTGGGCGAAGAGCCGTTCGAGCTGACGCACCGAAATGCCGGCTGCTTGCGCTAGGGCGCGGCGGCTCATCGGATGCTCGATATGGCTTTCGACCAGTTCCAAAGCGGTCAAGAGATGCGCATTGGCGGTATCATAGCGTTCTTGCAGCGAGCGGCGCTGCGCGCCGGTGCCGACGCGGATCTGTGTCTGCAAAAACCATTCGCTGACCTTGTCGGCCAAGGTGCGCCCCTGCTCGGCGGCGATCAACGCATGCATCATGTCGAGCGCCGCAATGCCGCCGGCGCAGGTCAGCCGGTCGCGGTCGATCTCATACAAAGAGCGCCGAAGCGTGAGCTGCGGAAAGCTCTCGCGGAAAGCCGGCACATGCTCCCAATGAATCGTGCAGCGATAGCCGTCGAGAAGCCCGGCGCGGGCGAGGATAAAAGGCCCTGCCGAAACACCCCCGATGCGCACGCCGCGCCGCGCCAGCCGGCGCAGCCATTGCAGCACGGCTTCCTGCGCGAATTCGGCTGAATTACTGCCCGCGCAAACGAGAAGCGTATCGAGATCGAGATCGTCGCCGACACGGTGCTGCGTCCGTACGGACAGTCCGGCAGATGCCGCGGCCGCCGCGCGATCGACGCCGATCGTGACCCAATGATAGAGCGTCCGCCCGGCCAGCACATTGGCGGCGCGAAACGGCTCGATCGCCGAAGCGAAAGACATCAATGCGAAATCGTCGATCAGCAGAAAGCCGATCTTTCGCGGCTCAGACGGCAGCCCCAGCATGTCGTTTTTGATCATGAGAATGGCGCTTATGGACAAGATTACTGCCTTGTCTCGGCGCATGCTCCGCCGAAGTCAAGAGCGGCTCGTGCTGGGCGATTCATCCGGATGCACTATTCCTTTTTCTCCCTTCTCCAGAATGCCTTAACCGGCCATCGCGGCTGGACGCCGACGTGGCGCGATGCCGAGCCGAAGGGCGCCTATGATGTCATCATCATCGGCGCCGGCGGCCACGGCCTTGCGACCGCCTATTACCTCGCCAAGGAACACGGCATCCGCAACGTCGCGGTGCTGGAAAAAGGCTGGCTCGGCTCCGGCAATATCGGCCGCAACACGACGATCATTCGCTCGAACTATCTGCTGCCCGGCAATATCGTCTTTTACGAATGGTCGATGAAGCTCTGGGAAAGGCTGGAGCAAGACTTCAACTACAATGCGATGGTGAGCCAGCGCGGCGTGCTGAACCTCTACCATTCCGACGGCCAGCGCGACGTCTATGCGCGGCGCGGCAATGCGATGCGCCTGCACGGCGTCGATGCCGATCTTCTCGACCGCGACCAGGTCCGCGCCATGCTTCCCTTCCTCAATTTCGACGATGCGCGGTTCCCGATCCACGGCGGTCTCCTACAGAAGCGCGGCGGCACGGCGCGGCACGACGCCGTCGCCTGGGGCTATGCGCGCGGCGCGAGCGATCGCGGCGTCGATATCGTGCAGAATTGCGAAGTGACGGGCTTTGTCATCGAGAACGGCCGCATCACCGGTGTCGAAACTACACGCGGCAAGATCCTTGCCAAGAAAGTCGGCCTCTCCGTCGCCGGCAATAGTTCGCGCGTGGCGGCGCTCGCTGGCATGCGGCTGCCGATCGAAAGCCATGTGATCCAGGCCTTCGTCTCGGAAGGCGTGAAGCCGTTGATCCCCAACGTCATCACCTTCGGCGCCGGGCACTTCTACATCAGCCAGTCCGACAAAGGCGGGCTCGTATTCGGCGGCGATCTCGACGGCTACAAATCCTATGCGCAGCGCGGCAATCTGCCGACGGTCAGGGACGTTTGCGAAGGCGGCGTCGCGCTCATGCCGATGATCGGCCGGGTGCGCATCCTACGCAACTGGGGCGGCATCATGGACATGTCGGCGGACGGTTCGCCGATCATCGATAAGACGCCGGTCGAAGGTCTCTATCTCAACGCCGGCTGGAATTACGGCGGCTTCAAAGCCGTGCCCGCCGCCGGCTGGTGCTTCGCCCACCTGAACGCGCGCGATGAACCCCACTCGGCTGCCGCGGCCTTCCGGCTCGACCGCTTCGCCCGCGGCGCCGTGCTCGACGAAAAGGGCCAAGGCCCGCAGCCCAATCTGCACTGAGGCACCATGCGAATCCCCTGCCCCTTCTGCGGTCCCCGCGACGTATCCGAATTCGTCACCCTCGGCGAAGCGACGGGGCCGCGCCCCGATCCCGCTGCGCCCGACGCGGCGGAGAAATTCTTCGCCTATGCCTATCTGCGTTCCAATCCGGCCGGGCCGAGCGAGGAACATTGGTATCACGCGCTCGGCTGCCGCTCCTGGCTGAAGGTCGTGCGCGACACCCGCACCCATGAAATCGAAAGCGCGGCGCTGGCGCGGGAGGGCGCGCGATGAGCAAACCGATGCGGCTCTCAAACGGCGGCCTGCTCGACCGGCGCCGCGAGATCACCTTCACGTTCGACGGCAAGCCTTACGCGGGCCATCCCGGCGACACACTCGCCTCGGCTTTGATGGCGAACGGCGTCAACCTCGTCGGACGCTCGTTTAAATATCATCGGCCGCGCGGCATTTTCACCGCCGGACCGGAGGAGCCGAACGCGCTGGTCACTTTGCGCAA
The DNA here is from genome assembly GCA_021780015.1 of Pseudomonadota bacterium. Lineage (GTDB taxonomy): Bacteria > Pseudomonadota > Alphaproteobacteria > Rhizobiales > Beijerinckiaceae > Methylovirgula. Next base: position 10,022 of record JAJXZN010000273.1, on the reverse strand, counting down.
CGGCTCCCGGCGCGAGCCCAATACCAAGGCCACCACGGTCGAGCTCTTCGACCGCCTCGTCGCGACGAGCCAGAATTGCTGGCCCTCGCCGCGCCTCGACGTGCTGTCCGTCAATCAGCTGTTCGCGCCGCTCTTCGTCGGCGGCTTCTATTATAAGACCTTCATGTGGCCGGCGTCCTTCTGGGAGAAGGTCTATGAGCCGGCAATCCGCCGGGCCGCTGGCCTTGGCATGGTCAGCCGCCTGCCCGATCCCGATCATTACGAGCATGCAACAGCCTATTGCGATGTGCTCGTCGTCGGTTCGGGACCCGCGGGGCTTTCCGCAGCTCTGGCTGCAGCCCGCACCGGTGCGCGGGTCATCATCTGCGAAGAAGATTTCCGCCTCGGCGGCCGGTTGCTATCGGAACCGCACGAGATCGATTCGATGCCCGCCATCGACTGGGTGGCGCGTGTCGAAGCCGAACTCACGTCGCTGCCAGAGGTACGCATCTTCCGCCGCACCTCGGTCTTCGGCGTCTATGACGGCGGCACCTATGGCGCGCTCGAACGCGTCTCCGATCATCTGCCGCAGCCGGGACTGCATCAGCCCCGCCAGCGTCTTTGGCAGATCGTTGCGCGCCGCACGATCAATGCCATGGGTGCGATCGAGCGGCCGATCGTCTTCGGCGGCAATGACAAGCCGGGCGTCATCCTCGCCTCGGCGCTGCGGACTTACGTCAACCGCTTTGCGACGGCGCCGGGCCGCAAGATCGCCTTCTTCGTCACCTCGGACGATGGCTGGCTCACGGCGCAGGACGTGCTGAAGGCCGGCCTCCCGATCGAGATCGTCGTCGATGCCCGCGCCCATGTCGCCGACGCCTTGACCCGGCCGCTGTCGCGCGCCGGCGTCCGCGTTCTTCTCGACGCCGTCGTCTCGGACGCGCATGGGCGACCAGGCCTCAAACATATCGAGGTGCGCAAAGACGACAAAATCCTCCAGTTCGAGGTCGACGTGCTGGCGGTCTCCAATGGCTATAATCCGCAAGTCGGGCTGACCACGCATCTCGGCGGCAAGCCTGTTTGGTCGGAAGAATGCGGTGCCTTCGTGCCGGGCGAGCTTCCGCCCGGGATGCAAAGCATCGGCGCGGCCGCCGGCGATTTCGCTCTCGCCGCTTGCTTGCGCGCCGGGATGCAAGCGGGCCGGACGCTTGCCTCGGATCTCGGCTTCGCGTCTGCGCCGGCCGCGGTTCCGCGCGCCGATGACGAGCCGTGCGCGGTGTCGCCCGTTTGGTACGTCGAACATCGCGGCAAGGCCTTTGTCGACCAGCAGAACGATGTGACCGCCAAGGACGTCGCGATCGCCAATCGCGAGGGTTTCCGCGCCGTCGAGCATTTGAAGCGCTATACGACGCTCGGCATGGCGACCGAGCAAGGCAAGACCTCGAGCGTCACCGGCCAAGCCTTGATGGCGCATTTGACCGGCCGCACGATGCACCAGGCCGGGACGACGCGCTTTCGGCCGCCGCATGTGCCGGTCGCCATCGGCGCCTTCGCCGGCCCGCATGTCGGCAAACACTTCAAGGCGACGCGCTATTGCGCCGGCCACGACTGGGCGCTCGAGAATGGCGCGACGATGATCGAGGCGGGCCAATGGCTGCGGCCGCGCTGGTTCACCAAGCCCGGCGAGACGGATTGGTTCGAAAGCGTGACGCGCGAGGTGAAGACCGTGCGCGCCGCAGTCGGCATCTGCGACGTCTCGAGCCTCGGCAAGATCGAGATCCACGGCCGGGACGCGGGAGCCTTTCTCGACCGCGTCTATGTCAACATGTTCTCGACCCTGCCGGTCGGCAAGGCGCGTTACGGTCTGATGCTGCGCGAAGACGGCATCGTGCTTGACGACGGCACCACGGCGCGTCTCGGGCCCGAGCAATATGTGATGTCGACGACCACCGGCAATGCCGGCAAGGTGATGCAGCATCTCGAATTCTGCCATCAGGTCCTGTGGCCGGAGCTCGATGTGGCGATGGCCTCGGTCACTGAGCAATGGACGCAATATGCCGTCGCCGGGCCGAAATCGCGAAAAGTTCTCGAAACTCTGCTGGGCGACAGGTTCGACGTCTCGAACGAAGCCTTCCCCTTCCTCGCTTGCGCCGAATTTTTCTGGGGCGACGTGCCGGTGCGGCTCTATCGCATCTCCTTCTCCGGCGAGCTTGCTTACGAGATCGCCGTGCCGGCCAATTACGGCGACAGCCTCATCCGCGCGCTCATGCGCGCCGGCGCGGAATTCGGTGCGGTGCCCTATGGCAGCGAAGCCCTCGGCGTGCTGCGCATCGAAAAGGGCCATGTCTCGGTGCCGGAACTCAACGGCCAGACGACCGCGGCCGATCTCGGCCTTGGCAAGATGCTCTCGAAGAAGAAAGATTTCATCGGCCGCGTCTTGGCCGAGCGCCCGGCTTTGACCGATCCCGACCGGCCGAGCCTCGTCGGCTTCAAGCCGGTCGATCCCGGCCAGCGTCTGCGCTCCGGGGCGCATTTCCTGGCGATCGAGGCGGCCGCGACGGCCGAGAACGACGAGGGCTATATGACCTCCGTCACCTATTCTCCGCATGCCGGCTGCTGGGTCGGCCTCGGTCTTCTCAAGCATGGTGCGGCCCGCATTGGCGAATATGTCCGCGCCTACGATCCGGTCCGTGAAGGCGATGTGGAGGTCGAGGTCGTCTCGCCGATCTTCGTCGATCCCGAAGGGAAATGGCTGCATGAGTGAGGTGCTCACCTTCCGCTCGCCTTGCGCGGGCGCCTTGAAAGACATTGGCGTGGCGGCGACGCCCGGCGTCAGCGTGCGCGAAAGGAGCCCGCAGATTGCGACCGTCATTGCACGCGGCGCGATCGCGGATTTCGCGGCGCGACTGAAGGCCTCGTTCGGCGTCCAATGGGTCGAAGGCAGCAAAGTCAGTTCCGGCGGCGGCCTCGTTTTGGTCGCGACGGGGCCGCGGGCTTGGCTCGCCTTGCGTGATGCAGGGAGCGAAAATCTCGCGACGTCGCTGGGCGAAGGCCTCGGCGAGACCGCTGCCGTCATCGAACAATCGAGCGGCTATGCCGTGCTGCGCATCGCCGGCGAGAAGGCGCGGGCGACCTTCGAGAAAGGTCTCGGCATCGATCTGCACCCGCGCGCCTTTGCGCCCGGCGATGCGGCTTCGACCTCTTGCGCCCATCTCAACGTTGTCATCTGGCAGGTCGACGGCGCGCCGACCTATGATGTCGCCGTGCCACGCAGCTTTGCCGCCGCGTTCTGCCATTGGCTGATGGAAAGCGTCGCCGAGTTTGGACTCAAAGTTCTCTAGGCTCGGGACCTCTTCATTCGGCCTGAAACGTCACGGCCTTGCCGATGAGCGATGTGATCAAGATCCGCGAGGCCAAACGATCGGATGAGGTCGATTGGCACGGCCTATGGGCTGGCTACAATGCCTTCTACGAGACCAACGTGTCCCCGGACATTACCCGGCGGACCTGGGAACGCATCCTAGACCCAAGCTCCGCTATTTTCGCGCGGATTGCCGAGAGCGGCGGGGACGCAATCGGCTTCAGCCTCAGCGTCCTGCACGAGGGGACTTGGGTCGCTTCGCCGATATGCTATCTGGAAGACCTGTTCGTCGATCCAGCTTGGCGTGGCAAAGGCGTCGGCAGGAAACTGATTCAGGATTTGGTCGATCTTGCCGCGGAACGCGGTTGGTCGCGCCTCTATTGGCATACGCGCGCAAATAACCCCGCACGGCACTTGTACGATGAATTCGTCAAAGCCGACGATTTCGTCCGCTATCGGCTGCAATTCTGATCGCCGCGACGTAAGCGACAGCGATTGAAGCGCTATTATCTATTCGTGATCGTAATCGACATAGCCGCGGCTCGTCAGCACGATCCAGCCGTCACCGCGCCGCTGGATGGAGCGCACCGTACCGGCGCCCGGCAGGACGTCGCCCGGCACGACTTCGACGGCGCCCTGCGGTCCCTCGATCAAAGCGATGCCGTGATAGACGTCGCGCACGACCCAATCGTTGATCGGCGCGGGCGCACGGCGGGGCGCCTCCGCGGACGCCAGAGTCATCGGATCGGCACGCGGCGCATCCGAGGCGGGAATTGTACCGGTCGCATCGCCATCGGGGCCCTCGTTGCGTGCCTCCCGGTCAAGCGTCGCTTGGACCGCTTTGGCATCGAGACGTGCCGTGTGCGCCTTTTCGGCCGCGGCGACATGGGCATGGTCGAGCTTGGCGGTGAGCTGCGCAATTTCCGCCTTGGCCTCGGCCTTCTCGGCATCAAGACTGGCCTTCACGCCGTCGAGGCTCTTTTTGAGGCCGCGGATTTCGTCCGGTGCCGCCTGGAGGGTGGCGAGCCGCGCCTGCAATTTGTGAACCTGATCGGTCAGGGCCAAATTATCGCGGCGCAGATCGGCGAGCGCATTATCCGCCGCTGCGGGCGCAGGTGCCGCCGCAGCGGGTGCCGGTGCGGCAGTCGCGGGATGCGGCGCCAGCGCGGCCAGATGAACGCTCGGCCAGGTCAGGCTCGGCATCGACAGGCCAGGAACGGAGAGATAGCGGCTGCCGGCCGCATAGGCACCCCCGGCGACGATCAGCACGGCCGCGGCCCGCAGCATAGTGCTCGTCCACGAACTGCGCTTGACACGCGCCGTCCCGCCCAAAGGTTCGCCGGCAGCGAAAGCACCGCCGAACTTGTCCTTCCTTGGAGGCAGGATCACCAGCGCCGAGCTCGGGATTGGCGCCGTTTTCGGCGGCTCCGGCTTCTTGGCTTCGCTGTTTGCCCCAGGAACCTTGGCCTCGAACGGCGTCAACGCCTGCGCGCTCCTCTTCTGGGCATCAGGTGCGGCATCGGCCGCGCTCTCGCTCGCGGGCTCGGACTTTTTATCGTCGAAAGCGTGCGGATCGGCTGAGGAATCCATGGCGCAGGTCCCGGCGGCAGATTAAGACAGTCAAAACGTTGCACGAGATTTCGTTAAAAGCTTGTTGAAGACTCGGCATTTCATCGGCCGAAGCCGGTGATTTGCGACATTGCACACAAGGCGGCGCGGGCCTTGCTAGTTCTTGCCAATGGATGTCAAAGCGCCAAACTCGACCGAATCCACCCGAACCGCCCGTTCCTCAGGAGTTCCATGGTCGTAAACGGCACGCCCACCCGCACTATCTGGCCTGCCGCGGACGGTCGCGGCGTCATGATTATCGATCAAACGCGTCTGCCGCACGAATTCGTGATCGCGGAGCTGGCGACGCTCCTCGATTTCGTCATCGCCATCAAGGACATGAAAGTCCGCGGCGCGCCGCTCATCGGCGTCACGGCCGCTTATGGCTTGGCCATCGCGCTGCGCGAGGACCCAAGCGACAGCGGTCTTGCCCAGGCCAGCGCAAAGCTCAACGCGACGCGACCGACTGCCGTCAATCTCGCCTGGGCGCTCGGCGTGATGGCCGCGACGCTCTTGCCTTTGCCTCCGGCGGAACGCGCCGCCGCCGCCTTCGTTAAGGCCGGCGAACTGGCCGATCGCGATGTTGCGATCTGCGATTCAATCGGCATCAACGGTCTCGCTCTGATCGCCGCGATTGCCGAACGGAAGCGGCGCGTGAACATCCTTACCCATTGCAACGCCGGCTGGCTCGCCACCGTCGACTGGGGCACGGCGACGGCGCCGATCTACAAGGCGCAAGAAGCCGGTATCGACCTGCATGTCTATGTGGACGAGACGCGGCCGCGCAACCAGGGCGCCTCCCTCACCGCCTGGGAGCTTTCGCAGCAAGGCATCCCACATCAGGTGATCGTCGATAATGCCGGCGGCCATATCATGCAGCATGGCGGCATCGACCTTGTCATCGTCGGCACGGATCGGACGACCGCGACCGGCGACGTCTGCAACAAGATCGGCACCTATCTCAAAGCGCTCGCAGCGAAAGACAATGACGTGCCCTTCTATGTCGCGGCCCCCTCGTCCTCGATCGATTTCGCCATCGCCGACGGCCTGCAGGACATTCCGATCGAGGAGCGCAGCGCCCGCGAAGTTACCCACATGCGCGGCCGCACCGATGATGGCCGGCTCGAGACGGTGCGCATCGTGCCGGACGGGAGCGGGGCTGCCAATCCCGCCTTCGACGTCACGCCGGCGCGGCTTGTTACCGGCCTCATCACCGAACGCGGCATTATTCCGCCGCGCAAGGAGGCCTTGGCCGCCGCCTTTCCAGACCGGCTCGTACCGGTAGAATAAGCGATTTGGGGGAGCCGATGACCGATCTCTTTGCCTGTAAGCCGCTCGCAGTGCTCGAAGCCGAAGCCGCGAATGTCGAAGTTCAAGGCATCACCGCGCACGGCAGCCCGCCACTGAAACGCACTCTGACGCTGCCGAGCCTCATCGCCATCGGCATCGGCGGCCTCATCGGCGCAGGCATTTTCGTTCTCACCGGGCATGCCGCCGCCGAATATTCCGGGCCGGCGATCGCCCTGTCCTTCATTTTATCTGGCTTTGCCTGCGCGCTCGCCGGTCTTTGCTATGCCGAATTGGCCTCCGCCGTCCCGATCGCCGGAAGCGCCTATACCTATGCTTACGCGAGCATGGGCGAATTCGTCGCCTGGATGATCGGCTGGGACCTGATTCTCGAATATGCGCTCGGCTCCACCACGGTCGCGATCGGCTGGTCCGGCTATGTGGTGAGCTTCCTCACCGATCTTCACATCCACATTCCGGCGCTCTATGCGAGCGCGCCCTTTGTTTTCGATCCTACGAGCGGACATTGGTCACATACGCATGCGATCTTCAACGTGCCGGCGGCCCTCGTGATCGGCGCGATGAGCACGCTGCTCGTGCTCGGTATCCGTGACTCGGCGATCGCCAACAATGTAATCGTCGCGATCAAGCTCACGATCATCGTGCTCTTCATCCTCGTCGGCGCCTTCTTCTTCAGCACCGCGAATTGGGTGACGGCGGGCAATCCGCACGGCGCCTTCATCCCGCCGAGCGCGGGGCCAGGCCACTACGGCTGGGGCGGCGTGCTGCGCGGCGCCGGCGTCGTCTTTTTCTCCTATATCGGCTTCGACGCGATCTCGACCGCGGCCCAGGAGGCCGTCAATCCGCAGCGCGATATGCCGCGCTCGATCCTCGGCTCGCTGTTTGTCTGCATGGTTCTTTATGCGCTGGTCGGCTTGGTGATCACCGGCATCATGCCGTACGATAAATTGAATGTGCCGGATCCGATCGCCGTCGGCGTCGATCATATCGGCTTCGGCTTTTTCGCGCCGATCGTGAAATTCGGCGCCATTCTCGGCTTGAGTTCCGTCGTCCTGGTGCTGTTGCTCGGGCAATCGCGCATCTTCTATACGATGGCGCATGACGGCCTGCTGCCGCCCCTGGCGGCGCGTGTGCATCCGAAATTCCGCACGCCTTACATTACGACGATCACAACCGGCATCGTCGTCGCGCTTCTCGCCGGCCTTGCACCGATCGGCCTCGTCGGCGAACTCGTCTCAATCGGCACGCTCTTCGCCTTCGTCATCGTCTGCCTCGGCGTGATGATTTTGCGCTTCCGCCATCCCGACATCGAGCGCCCGTTCCGGACGCCCGCCGTTTTCGTCGTCGGGCCCCTCGGCGCTGCCGCCTCGCTGCTTTTGATGGTCGGCCTGCCGGCCGATACCTGGGTGCGGCTTGGCGTCTGGCTCGTCATCGGGCTCGCGATCTATTTTTTCTACAGCCGCAAGCACAGCCGTCTGCGAAAGAGCGCGTAGCTCATAGTCCGCGTCGCGCGGATCACCGCGGCAGAACGCTCGATCCCGTCAGGAACGTATCGACCGCCTGCGCCGCCTGCCGCCCCTCGCGGATCGCCCAGACGACGAGAGACTGGCCGCGGCGCATGTCGCCGCAGGCGAAGACCTTGTCGAGCGACGCTTGGTAATCCTTCACATTGGCTGCGACATTGCCGCGGCCGTCGAGCTTGACGCCGAGCTTCTCGAGCAAGCCCTCGTAAATCGGCGAGACGAAGCCCATCGCCAGCAGCACGAGATCGGCCTCGATGGTGAAGGTGCTGCCGGGAATTTCCTTCATCTTCTCGTCGACACGGATGCAGACGAGCTGCTTGACGACGCCGTTCTCGCCGCGGAATTCCTTCGTCATGACCGCGAAATCGCGCTTTGCGCCTTCTTCGTGGCTCGAGGACGTGCGCAGCTTCAGCGGCCAATCCGGCCAGGTGAGCAGCTTGTTTTCCTTTTCCGGCGGCATCGGCATGATTTCGAGTTGCGTGACGCTCACCGCGCCCTGGCGGACCGAAGTGCCGATGCAGTCGGAGCCGGTGTCGCCGCCGCCGATAACGATGACGCGCTTGCCAGCGGCGAGAATCGGCTGGTTGGTGTGGAACGGCTCACGGCTGACGCGCCGGTTCTGCTGCGGCAGAAAGTCCATCGCGAAATGGATGCCGTCGAGGTCGCGGCCGGGGATCGGCAGATCGCGCGGCTTTTCCGCGCCGCCGGCGAGCACGACCGCATCGCAATCTTCAACGAGGTTCAGCGGATCGAGATCGACGCCGACATTGACCCCGCCGTGAAAATTCACGCCCTCCGCCTCCATCTGCTGGATGCGGCGGTCGATCAGATGCTTCTCCATCTTGAAGTCGGGAATGCCATAGCGCAGCAGGCCGCCCATCTTCAGATGCTTCTCGAAGACGTGGACATCGTGACCGACGCGGGCGAGCTGCTGCGCGCAGGCAAGGCCCGCAGGCCCCGAACCGATGATGCCGATCTTCTTGCCGGTGCGGCGCTCCGCCGGCTCCGGCTTCACCCAGCCTTTGGCGAAGGCACGATCGACGATGGCGCATTCGATCGTCTTGATCGTCACCGGCTGGTCGGTGAGGTTCAGGGTGCAGGCCGCCTCGCACGGCGCCGGGCAGACGCGGCCGGTGAATTCCGGAAAATTGTTGGTCGAATGGAGATTGCGCGCGGCCTCCTCCCAATCCGACCGGTAGACGAGATCGTTCCAGTCCGGGATCTGGTTATTGACCGGGCAGCCGTTGTGGCAATAGGGAATGCCGCAATTCATGCAGCGCGCGGCCTGATCCCTCGTCGCTTCCTCGGAAAGCGGGATCATGAATTCCTTGTAATTGCGGATGCGGTCGGAGGCCGGCGCATAGCGCCGGTCGCGCCGGTCGATCTCCAGGAAGCCCGTAACTTTGCCCATATCAGCCCCGAACCGGCCCGCCTCGCGGCGGGCAAACCAATGATTGGTCAAACCCTATGACGTTTATTCGCCGGCCGCCGCAAGCGTCGGCGCGTCCTGCTCCTGCGCCATCAGCTCGGCCAAGGCACGGCGATATTCGACCGGCATCACCTTGCGGAATTTGCCTTTATACTCATCCCAATTGTCGAGGATGAGACGCGCCCGCGCCGAGCCGGTGTAAGCGGCATGATTGCTGATCAACTGATACAGGCGCTCGGCATCGAACCGCGTCATGTCACGCATGACGTCGACACGGCCGTGGAAGTCGAGATCGCCGCCCTGGTGATAGCTCTCCTGCATCTTCTCTTCTTCGGCGACAACCGGCTCGAGCTCGACCATCGCAAGATTGCAGCGCTGGGCGAAATCGCCCTCTTCGTCGAGCACATAGGCAATGCCGCCCGACATGCCGGCAGCAAAATTGCGCCCCGTCTTACCGATGACGACGACGATGCCGCCGGTCATATATTCGCAGCCGTGGTCGCCGGTGCCTTCGACGACCGTGATCGCGCCGGAATTGCGCACGGCAAAGCGCTCCCCGGCGACGCCGCGGAAATAGCATTCGCCGGCGATCGCGCCGTAAAGCACCGTATTGCCGACGATGATCGATTCTTCCGGCACGATCGGCGATTGTGCCGGCGGATAGATGATGATCTTGCCGCCGGACAGGCCTTTGGCGACATAGTCGTTGGCCTGGCCTTCGAGTTCGAGCGTCACGCCCTTGGCGAGCCAAGCGCCGAAACTCTGTCCCGCCGTGCCCTTGAGTTTGATATGCACGGTCTCATCCGGCAGGCCG
>JAJXZN010000081.1 GCA_021780015.1 Pseudomonadota bacterium | reverse complement strand
GCTTCACCCGCGTCCTCAAGGGCCATATTGCCATTGCCCGCGCTGTCTTCCCGCACGGCACGACGGGCGCACAGATCGACGCCTTGGCGCGCCTGTCGCTTTGGCAAGCCGGATTGGATTTCGATCACGGCACCGGCCACGGCGTCGGCGCCTATCTATCGGTCCATGAGGGGCCGCAGCGCATTTCCAAGCTCAGCAATGTCGCCCTCGAACCGGGCATGATTCTGTCGAACGAGCCCGGCTATTACAAGGCCGGCCATTTCGGCATCCGCATCGAGAACCTCGTCGTCGTCGTGCCGCTCAAGATCAAGGGCGCCGAACGCGACATGCTCGGTTTCGAGACGATCACTTTCGCGCCGATCGATCTTTCGCTCGTCGAGCCCAAACTGCTCGACGCGACAGAGATCGCCTGGCTCGATGCGTATCACGCCAAAGTCACCAAGCTGCTCGCGCCGGATCTCGGACGCGACGAGCGGCAATGGCTGAAACAAGCAACGCGGCCGATCGGCGGCGCGACGAAGCGGCCGAAGCGCCGCAAGGGCAAGCATGACCATCGTTGAGAATGTCTCGGATACGGCCTTTTGGGTCGCGCATTACCGGGCGCTCGAAAGCGCTCGGCCGGACGCCTTGTTCAAAGACCCGCTGGCGCAGCGCCTTGCCGGCGCGCATGGCGCGGCGATCGCACGCGCGATCCCAGGCCGGGTGATGACCGGTTGGATCGTCTCGATCCGCACCATCATCATCGACGATTTTCTGCGCACGGCGATCGGCGAAGGCGTCGATCTTATCCTCAACCTTGGCGCCGGTCTCGATACGCGCCCCTATCGGCTCGACTTCATCGACAAGGCGACTTGGATCGAAGTCGATTATCCCGACGTCATCGCCTACAAGGAGAAGCAGCTTGCGGGCGAGACGCCGCGCTGCCGGCTCGAACGCGTCAAGCTCGATCTCGCCGATGTCGCCGCCCGGGGGAAATTTCTCGCCGAGATGGGTGCGCGCAGCCAAAACATCCTGGTTTTGACCGAGGGCGTCCTACCCTATCTCGACAACGATGCCGTCGGCGCCTTGGCGAATGATCTACGCGCTCAAGAAAATATTCGCTTTTGGATCGCCGATTATATGGCGCCGCAGGTTCTGCGCTTTCGACGCCGGATGTCGCGGACGCATCTGCGCAACGCCGCGTTCAAATTCGCGCCGAGCGATTGGTTCGAATTTTTCGGCAGCCGCGGCTGGCACGTGCGCGCCATGCGCTATTACGTCGAAGAAGCGACCAGACTGCATCGGCCGATCCAATTGCCTTTGCCTTACCGGCTTTTGATGAGCCTGCGCTCGGTCTTTGCGACGCCCGAACAACGCAAGAATTTCGGCAAGTTCGCCGGTTTCGCCCTGCTTGTCCCGAACGGCTAGTCCCGCGCCTTCGCGACGAGCTTCAGCCAGGCGTCTTCGTCGATCGTTTCAATGCCAAGTTCCTTTGCCTTGGCGAGTTTCGAACCCGCGCCGGGCCCGGCAACGACAAGGTCGGTATTCTTCGACACCGACGCTGCGACTTTGGCACCAAGCCGCTCGGCCTGGGCCTTGGCTTCGTCGCGCGTCAAACGCTCCAGCGAGCCGGTAAAGACGACGGTCTTGCCAGCGACGGGACTTGAGGCGGCAACCGCCTCCATCGGCACGACGCTGACATATTTGAGCAGCGCGTCAAGTTCGTCTTCATTGTGCTTTTCGGCAAAAAAGTCGGCGACCGCTTCGGCCACCACCGCGCCAAGACCCTCGATATTGTCGATCTCGGCGCGCGCCTCCGAGCCTTCGCGAGCCGCGCGCGCCGTCTCGCGCAAGGCCTCGAACGTGCCGAAATGGCGCGCGAGCCGGCGCGCATTGGTCTCGCCGACATGGCGGATGCCGAGCGCGAAAATGAAACGATTGAGCGCAATCTCCCGCCGCGCCTCGATGGCGGCAAAGAGATTGCGCACCGAGGTCTCGCCGTAGCCTTCGCGGTCGGCGAGCTTCGTCTCGGCCCTCGCGTCCCGCGCGGCGAGCGTAAAAATATCGTCCGGCTTGGTGATCAGCCCTTCGGCATAGAATTGCTCGATCTGCTTATCGCCAAGGCCTTCGATGTCGAAGGCGAGCCGCGACACGAAATGCTTCAACCGCTCTTTCGCTTGCGCCTTGCAGATGAGGCCGCCGGTGCAGCGGCGCACGACATCGGTGCCGCCGTCGCTCGTCTCGCGGATCGCGGCCGAGCCGCAAACCGGACAGACATGCGGAAATTCATAAGGCTTGGCGTGCTTCGGCCGCTTCTCCAGCACGACGCCGAGGATTTGCGGTATCACGTCGCCGGCGCGCTGCAGGCGCACCGTATCGCCGATGCGGATATCCTTGCGCGCAATTTCGTCTTCATTGTGCAGAGTCGCATTGGAGACGACGACGCCGCCGACGGTGACAGGTTCAAGCCGTGCAACCGGCGTCAGTGCGCCGGTGCGGCCGACCTGGATCTCGATGTCGCGCAAGATCGTCGTCGCCTGCTCGGCCGGGAATTTATGCGCCACGGCCCAGCGCGGGGCGCGCGAGACGAAGCCGAGCCGGTCCTGCAGCGCCAAATCATCGATTTTGTAGACGACGCCATCGATGTCATAGGGTAACGCAGCGCGGCGATTCTCGATCTCATGATAGTGCCGCAGCAAATCCACCGCCGAGTGACAGAGCACGGTCAGCCGATTGACTGGCAGTCCGTAGTGCCGGAAGGCCTCGATCATACTCATCTGCGTCGCCGCCGGCATGTGGCTCACCTCGCCCCAGGCATAAGCGAAGAAGTGCAGCGGCCGCGACGCGGTGATCGAAGGGTCGAGCTGGCGCAGCGAGCCCGCCGCGGAATTGCGCGGATTGGCGAAAAGCGGCTTGCCGGCCTCGGCCTGACGCGCATTGAGCGCGGCGAAATCGGTGCGTGTCATATAGACCTCGCCGCGCACTTCGAGCACAGCCGGCGGCGCGTGCTTCAAGACATGCGGGATTTCGCCGATCGTCTTGACATTGGCGGTGACGTCTTCGCCCTCATAGCCGTCGCCGCGGGTCGCCGCCTGAACGAGCTGGCCATGCTCGAAGCGCAGAGAGCACGAGAGACCGTCGATCTTGGGCTCGGCCGTCATCGCCAGCGGCGCATCGGCCGCGAGGCCCAAAAAACGCCGCACGCGCGCGACGAAGTCTTCGACCTCGGCATCGTCAAAGACGTTGCCGAGCGAGAGCATCGGCACTTTGTGCCGGACCTTGGCGAATTTCTCGGAAGGCGTCGCGCCGACGCGCTGGCTCAGCGATTTTTCACTGACGAATTCGGGATGCGCCTTCTCCAACGCCTCATAGCGGTGCCGCAGCGCATCATAGGCGGCGTCGGTTATTTCCGGCGCGTCTTCGCGATAATAAAGCGCATCGTGATGCGCGATCTCCGCGCCGAGGCGGGCGTATTCTGCGCGCGCGGCAGCAAGATCGCCGGCGGTCTTGCTCATGGTCTTGGATTTTGTCACGCCCGAAATTTAGCGCATCCCTTGCCGAAGGGAAATGCGGCTTACGCAGCCCGAGGCCCAGGACTAATACTTGGCGACGACCGGCGTCGCGGGCGCAAACAAATCGAAATGATAATCGATGCTGGCGCGGGCCGTGTGAAACGACGTCCGCGTCATATAGCCGATATCCACGCCCGGAGCTGGCGAGAAGGATTTCCACCACGCCCCGACGAACGAATAGACATAATCGGCGCGGATCGACCAATTGTCGTTAATCGCGTATTCGGCCCCGGCACCGACGAGGTTTTGCCGTCCGATACGAAAGCGTGTTTCCGTTGCCGAACCGCTGAAACCCGCCGCGCTATAATAAGATTTGGTCGTCGCGTAAGGCACGCCGCCTTGGATGAAGATCAAGAGTCGATCGAAGGCATAGCCCACGCGTCCCTCGATGCCGCCGAAGCTCTCGATCCGCGTGCCAAAACTCGCCGGCCCAAGCACCGTCAGGTTGGTCGACTGGCCGTTGATACCGGACCAAGCGGCATCGCCCTCGATACCGATCACCAGATGGTCGCCGACCAGCGGCATATTGCTGAGCTGATAATTATAACCGACTTGCAAGCCAATGGCGCCGCCGTGTTGCGTCAAACCGCCTTGCCCGGAGGCAAAGCCCGCGCCGGTCGTCACAGCGAAGGGGTAGGACGCGTGATCGATGCCGTAACCGCCGCTGACGCCGGCATAAAATCCGGTCCAGCTGAAAGCCGGGGGTACGGGTGCAACCGACATGACCGGCGGCTTTTCGGTCGGCAGGTCGGCGGCGATCGCCGTGCCGCAAATTGCAATCAATTCAAAACTTAAAATTATCGGCGCGAGAAACTGCGCTGAAGTGATCGGCAAACGAATCATTTGAGCACCGTCTGCTTTGCAAATTGCATTCAGAATGCCCAATCGCCCGCGCAAGGCAAGGTTCAGCCTTGGGCATTTGCTGAATTCTCCAGCATGAGTTGCATAAGCGCCGCACCCTATCCGACGGCGGTTGATCCGCGACAAATTACAGGTCCGGATTGCATCATTGCGCAGACGGCGCGCGGGCCGACGCCTCCGATCAAATTCAGGTCCGGCCGTTCATCAAGCGGCCGGCGGCGGCGCGGGCTTCCGCGGTAATCGTCGCGCCGGCCAGCATGCGCGCGATCTCTTCCCGC
>JAJXZN010000191.1 GCA_021780015.1 Pseudomonadota bacterium | reverse complement strand
TTGCTCGGCGGCCGGCCGGTGAGCCAGGCGGCGGTCCCGACCCTGACGTTGCGGGCGATTCTCGACTCGATCGGCACAAGGCTCGACGAGGCACGCGACACGTCGCGCTATCTGACCGGCCTGCTCATTTTTCTCGGCCTGCTCGGCACCTTCTGGGGGTTGCTCACCACCGTCGGCTCGATCGGCGGCATCCTCAACTCGATGCAGACCGGCGGCGATGCCGCGGTGATGTTCGACGATCTGAAGAACAATCTGGCGCGGCCGCTCGCCGGCATGAGCATTTCCTTCACCTCGTCGCTTTTCGGCCTCGCGGGCTCGCTGGTGCTCGGCTGTCTCGACCTGCAGGCGGGCCAGGCGCAAAACCGTTTCTATAACGAGCTCGAAGACAATCTGACCGCCAAGACGACCCCGGCCGATCTCCCGGTCGAACACTTGCCCATTTCCGAGACCGTGCCGCACGATCTGCGTGCCGCGCTGGAAAAGATCGCCGCCGCGGCAGACCAGACACACGCCCGCGCCACCTCGATCGCCATGGCCAATCTTGCCGACGGCGTCCAGAGCCTCGTCCAGCACATGCGCACCGAGCAGCAGATGATCCGCGATTGGGTCGAGGCCCAGGCGGCGCAGAACAATGAAGTGAAGGACGTATTGAAGCAGATCGCCAGCGAAACGGAGCGCGGCTGATGCCGGCGGTTCGTTCGCGGCGCGCGCAACGCCCGATCGATTATTGGCCGGGCTTCGTCGATGCGCTGACGACGATGCTGCTCGTCATCACCTTTCTGCTCTCGGTGTTCATGCTGGCGCAATTCTTTCTCGCCCGCGAAGTCACCGGCAAGGACACGGTGCTGACCAAGCTCAATAAGCAGATCGCCGAACTGACCGCGCAACTCGCCCTGGCGCAGACGAACCGGGCCGACGCGCAAAATCAGCTGGCCGCGCTGACTGCGACCCTGGCGAGCGAACAAAAAAAGAATGCTGCACTCCAAGGCGAGATGGCCGCGGCCGGCGCCGGTGCCGGCAGCGCCGACCAGCGGGTCGTAGCCGCCGAACAGGCGCTGCAAGCGGAAAAGCAGGTCTCCGCCCAGGCGCTGGCGCAGGTCGAAATCCTCAATCAGCAGATCGGCGCGCTGCGCAAGCAATTGGCGGCCATCGAGGATGCGCTGGCCGCGTCCGAAGCGCGCGACAAGCAATCGCAGGCCAAGATCGCCGACCTCGGCTCGCGACTCAATATCGCCCTGGCGCAGAAGGTGCAGGAGCTGGCGCGCTATCGCTCGGACTTCTTCGGCCGGCTGCGGCAGATTCTCGGCGACCGCCCCGATATCCGCACCGTCGGCGACCGTTTCGTTTTCCAATCCGAAGTTCTGTTCGATACCGGCAAGGCGGTGCTCAATCCCGCCGGCGAAAGCGAGCTCGACAAGCTCGCCTCGGCCGTCATCGAGCTCAACAAGGAGATCCCGCCCGAAATTCCCTGGGTCCTGCGCGTCGACGGCCATACCGACAAGCGGCCGATCCAGTCGCCAGAGTTTCATTCGAACTGGGATCTCTCTGCCGCGCGCGCCATCGCCGTCGTGCAATATCTGATCAGCAAGGGCGTGCCCGCCGACCGGCTCGTCGCCGCGGGATTCGGCGAATTCCAGCCGATCGATCCAGGCGACAACGAAGCCGCCTATGCCAAGAACCGCCGCATCGAATTGAAGCTGACCGAGAAGTGAGTTCGGCCGGCGTGCGGCGCCGGCGGCTTGCACGCGCCGCCAAGTTCGGTGTAATGCCCGCAACCTCGGCAGACATTGCCGGGCCGGTAGCTCAATTGGTTAGAGCCGGCCGCTCATAACGGTCTGGTTGCAGGTTCAAGTCCTGCCCGGCCCACCAATGCCGGTGATTCGGCCGGTGCATCGTCCAATTCACGGCTTGCTCAGGCAAAATTCCTCGCCCATATAGAAAACACGTCCAACTCCGGCCTTGAACCGGATATTGGGAGCCGCACATGTTCATCGAAACCGAACTGACGCCGAATCCGGCGACATTGAAATTTCTGCCCGGCCGGCCCGTAATGCCGGAGGGTACGCTCGACATTCCGGATGCGACGGGCGCGCCGCAATCGCCGCTCGCCGAAGCGTTGTTCGAAATTCCGGGCGTCGCCGGCGTCTATTTCGGCAGCGATTTCATCACCGTGACGAAGAATGCCAGCGACTGGCCGGCGCTGAAGCCGGCGATCCTCGGCGTCATCATGGAACATTTCACGTCCGGCGCGCCGCTGCTCGCCGCGGGTGTCACCGGCGACCCGGACGACGAGCCGGATGAATTCTTTGCCGCCGAAGATGCCGAGACGGTCGAGACGATCAAGGAATTGATCGAGACGCGCGTGCGGCCGTCGGTTGCCGGCGACGGCGGCGATATCAAGTTTCGCGGTTTCCGCGACGGCACCGTCTATCTGGCGATGAAGGGCTCATGCTCGGGCTGCCCGTCGTCCACAGCGACGCTGCGGCACGGGATCGAAAATCTGCTGCGCCACTACGTACCAGGGGTGCAGACGGTGCAATCCATCTGAGCGGGAGATCAAACGCAGCCGGATGACCCGAATCCTTGCGATCGACACGGCGCTCGACGCCGTTTCCGCCTGCGTTTACGACGATAGCGCCGACGATCTTTTCGTATCCGAGACGATCGTCATGCAGCGCGGCCAGGCCGAAGCGCTGATGCCGCTGCTTGACCGCGTGGTCTCGGAGGCCGGCGGCTTCGATACGCTCGATCGCATCGCCGTCACGGTCGGCCCCGGCTCCTTCACCGGCTTGCGTGTCGGCATTGCCGCCGCCCGGGCGATCGGCATCGCCTGCCGCGTTCCCGTCGTCGGCGTCTCGACGCTCGCCGCCTTGGCGGCGCCGCTGATTCTGGCGGGAGAGCCCGGCCTTGTCGTGCCGGCGATCGACGCCAAACATGGCAGCATTTATTTCGCCGTCTTTGGTCCGGACGGGCGGGCGCTGGTGGCGCCGCGCGTCGCCACGGTGCGCGAGGCGGTGCGGCTGCTCGGCACCGGGCCGATTCGTATGGCAGGCTCCGGTGCGCCGATGCTGGCGATCGAGGCCTGGTCGGCCCGCCTGACGGCGGAGGTCGTCGGCGAGACGGGCGCCCCGGACATCGGCTATGTCGCGCGGCTCGGCCTGCTCGCCGATCCGCATGGCGCACCGCCGCGGCCGCTCTATCTCAAGCCGCCGGACGCCAAGCCCCAAGACCAGAGCCAGATTCCGCTCGCGCCTGCCTGATGCGCAACTGGTTTCGCAAGGAATTCGGCAAGAGAGTCGGCAAGGGAGTCGGCACGTCCGCGACGCCGTCGATCCGCCGCCTCGGCCCGCAAGGCGGCAAGGCCTGCGCCAGCATCCATGCGCAGAGCTTTCCTCATCCGTGGAGCACGGAGGAGTTCGAGAGCCTGCTCGCCGCCCGCGACGTCATCGCCCATGCGGCCATGCGGCCCGCCAGCCTCAGGCACTGGGCGGGCGGCCCCGTCGGCTTCGTCCTCTCGCGGCAAGCGGCCGATGAGGCGGAAATTTTGACCCTTGCGGTCGCGCCCGGAGCGCGCAGGCGGGGAATTGGCGCGGCGCTTTTGGCCAATCACCTGCCGGCGCTGGCGGCCGCCGGGGTCCGATGCCTATTTTTGGAGGTGGAAGCGGATAATAAAGCCGCGATCAAGCTTTACCAAAGCTTCGGCTTCCGTCAGGTCGGCGAGCGCAAGGCCTATTATCGCGCCGCCGACGGCGGCCGCGCCACCGCCCTGGTTTTACGCCGCGATCTTGCTTAGCAGCGTGGCGGCCAAGGCAAATTCGGGTTAAAAGGAGCAACGGGCGCCCCCATTGGCCGCCTATGAGGACCATGACCGAAACAATCGATTTGCCCGTCGAGACGGCCGCCGAGCCGCAAAATGCCGCGCCGCGCCGCAAGCTGTTCATCAAGTCATATGGCTGTCAGATGAATGCTTACGATGCGCAGAAAATGACCGATTTGCTGGCGCCTGCGGGCTTCGACGAAACCCAAACCTTGGACGACGCGGACCTCGTCATTCTCAACACCTGTCACATCCGCGAGCGCGCGGCGGAAAAGATTTTCTCGGAGCTCGGCAAGGTGCGCGAAGTCAAGGATGCGCGCCGCGCCGACGGTCTCGCCACCCAGGTTGTCGTTGCCGGCTGCGTCGCCCAGGCCGAAGGCGGCGAAATCGTGCGCCGCCAAAAGGCCGTCGATCTCGTCGTCGGCCCGCAGAATTATCATCGCCTGCCCGAGCTCCTGCGCCGCGCCGAAGCCATGCCGGTGATCGACACCGAGTTTCCGGTCGAGGACAAGTTCGATTTTCTCGTCACGCCGCCGCGCCGCGTCACGCAAGCGCGCGGCGTTGCCGCCTTCGTCACCGTGCAGGAAGGCTGCGACAAATTCTGCACCTTCTGCGTCGTGCCCTATACGCGCGGCGCGGAAGTCTCGCGCCCGGTCGAAAAGATCGTCGCCGAGGTCGCGGATTTGGCCGCGGCGGGCGTCCGCGAGATCACGCTCCTCGGCCAGAACGTCAATGCCTATCACGGCGAAGGTCCGGATGGGCGCGTCTGGTCGCTCGCCAAGCTCTGCGCGCGGCTCGCCGAAGTTCCGGGGATCGCCCGGCTGCGCTATACGACGAGCCATCCCAACGACATGGATGGCGATCTCATCGCCGCGCATCGCGATCTGCCGGCGCTGATGCCCTA
>JAJXZN010000212.1 GCA_021780015.1 Pseudomonadota bacterium | reverse complement strand
AGCCCGATCATGACGCCGCCGATGAGGCCGGGGCCGGCGGCTGCGGCGATGCCGTCGAGATCGGCGAGTTCAAGCTTGGCATCGTCGAGGGCGCGCAGGATCAGCCGGTCGAGCACTTCGATATGGGCGCGGGCGGCGATTTCCGGCACGACGCCGCCATAGGCCTGGTGCTCGGCGATCTGGCTGAACACCTCGTTCGAGAGGATTTCGCCGCCGCCATCCGGCTTGAGCGCGACGACGGCCGCCGCCGTCTCGTCGCAAGTGGTTTCGATTCCGAGAAAACGCATGAGTGATCTCAACGGCTTGGGGAAAAGGTGCCGATGCCGCTGCCCCGCCGCAAAGGCATAGTATCGATCTGCGCTTCGCTAAAGCCCTTTGGCTTGGCGTCGGGCCGGGTTTTGGTGCAAAACATCCGGCCAACCCAGACGGCCTGTCACAATTATCTAAAAACACAAGGAAATCGCCAATTCCAGATTCTCATGCGGCAAGCGCCTTACCGGCGCGGTTAAAACTCGGCACGCGCGGCAGCCCCCTCGCCCTGGCGCAGGCCGAAGAGGTGAAACGCAGGCTCGCGGTGGCCAACGGCGCGTTGGAGATCGAGATTGTTCCGATCCGCACGACCGGGGACGCGATCCAGGATCGCGCGCTGGCGGAGGCCGGCGGCAAGGGCCTGTTCACCAAGGAACTCGATAGCGCCCTCATGCGCGGTCAGATCGACTTTGCCGTTCATTCCGCCAAAGACCTGCCGACGTTCCTGCCGCAAGGCATTAGCATCGCCGGTTTTTTGCCGCGTGAAGATGTGCGGGACGTCTGGATCTCCGCCAAGGCGGCCGACCCGCGCGACCTGCCGGCGGGGAGTATCGTCGGCACCGCGTCGCTGCGCCGGAGCGCCATGCTGTTGCGGTTGCGGCCCGATCTCGCCATCACGCTGCTGCGCGGCAATGTCGAGACGCGGCTTGCCAAGCTCGCCCGAGGAGAGATCGACGCGACGATCCTGGCGCTGGCGGGGCTCAAACGCCTCGGCCTCGCCGATAAGGCAACGCGATTGCTCGACGCGGCGGACTTCGTTCCCGCCGTCGGCCAGGGCGCGATCGCCCTTACGCTGCGCAGCGACGATGCGCCGGTCGCCGCGGCGCTGCAGCCGATCCTCGATCAGGCGACGGGCGTTGCGCTCGCCTGCGAGCGGGCATTGCTGCAAGTGCTCGACGGCTCGTGCCGGACACCGATCGGCGGCCATGCTTGGCTTGAAGGAGACGCGTTGCATCTGCGCGCGATCATCCTGCGGCCGGACGGCTCGCAATTTTTCGAGACGCAGATGCAGGCCCCGCAGATCGATGCGATCAGTCTCGGCGAAAACGCGGCGCGGGCGCTTCTGGCGCAAGCGCCGGCGGGCTTTTTGGCGGGCTGACGATGCAGGTGCTTGTCACGCGGCCGATCGAGCAGGCCGTCGAAACCGCCGCCGTTCTCGCCGTGCTCGGACACGAGGCGGTCATCTCGCCGGTCATCGCCGTTGTGCCGACCGGCGCGGCCTGGCCGTCGCGAACCGTCGACTTTCTCGTGGCGACGAGCGCCCGCGCTTTCGAGGCGCTGCAAACCGAGGCGGACTTTCCGACCGCGGAGGTGCGGCGGCTTCTGCCGCTCTATCTTGTCGGGCAGAAGACATTGACGGCGGCGCGCACGGCGGGCTTTACCGGGCCGGCCGTCGTCGCCGCCGAAGTCAAGGATCTGGCGCCGAAGCTCATTGCCCAATTGCGCTCCTTTACGCGCGCGCTCTATCTCGCCGGCCGCGACCGTAAGCCGGATCTCGAGAAAATGTGCATCGATGCGGGGTTCGCGCTCGACGTCCTCGAAACTTACGCGGCGGCGGCTGCGTCGCGCTTCAGCGACGAGGCCTTGGCCG
Source organism: Pseudomonadota bacterium (assembly GCA_021780015.1). GTDB lineage: Bacteria > Pseudomonadota > Alphaproteobacteria > Rhizobiales > Beijerinckiaceae > Methylovirgula. The sequence goes on along the minus strand of JAJXZN010000212.1, from coordinate 2,829 downwards.
CCTTGGATGACGGCACGATCGGCGCCGTCTTGCATTATTCGCGGCGAAGCGCGGCGATCCTTTTAGAATTGTTGGATGCGGAAGGTTTCGACCCGGCATCGCTGCAGCACATCGCCATTTCCGAAGATGCCGCGGCGCCGTTGCGCGCGAGCGATCTGGCTTCCGTTGCGGTGGCGGCGCAGCCTGACGAAGATTCGATGCTGGCTTTGCTGCCGGTCTGAACAAATATCTTACAAGCGTGCCGGTATGTCGGATGACACATCGGTGATAGATGTTTCGGCGCGTCGCATGATAAAGGCTGCGCGGGCTTGCCAAACTTTCCCGGTCGCCCCGCGTTATCCAGATGGCGAGAATGTTGGCTCAGCGGGAAGAAACAGTAGCGAAGACGTCGGATGCGCCGCCAGCCGCGGCCGAGGCCGCGCTCGAGGTCGCGGGCGTTACGCATTTCTACGGCAAGCGCAGGGCGCTCGACAATGTGTCCTTCACGGTGGCGCCCGGTACGTTCACGGTCCTGCTCGGCCTGAACGGCGCCGGCAAGAGCACGCTGTTTTCGCTGATCACGCGGCTCTATGTGAACCGCAGCGGCACGATCAAAATTTTCGGCTATGACGTCGCCAAACAAAGCGGCGAAGCCTTGCGTCGTCTCGGCGTCGTCTTCCAGGCGCGCACGCTCGATCTTGAGCTGACAGTCACGCAGAATCTCATCTATCACGCGGCCCTGCATGGCATCGGGCCGTTTGAGGCCAAGCGTCGGATGGTCGATGTACTCGCCCGCGCCGGCCTTGCCGATCGTGCCGGGGAGAAAGTGCGCAATCTTTCCGGCGGCTACATCCGCCGCGTCGAAATCGCCCGCGCCTTTCTGCATCATCCGCATTTGCTGCTGCTCGACGAGCCGACGGTTGGGCTCGATATCAAGGCCCGCGCCGACATCATCGCCCAGGTGCGCGATCTTGTCGCCACGGAAGGCCTCGGGGTTCTGTGGACGACGCATCTGATCGACGAGATCGCGCCGAGCGATTGCGTCGTCATCCTGCACCAGGGCAAAGTGCTCGACAAAGGCGTCGCGAGCGAAATTCTGGCGCGCAGCGGTGCGCCCGATATGCGCAGCGCTTTCGTGAAAATCACCGGCGCCGACATCAGTCAGGGGGACGCGCCGTGACGAGCCTGACGACGACACAGGCGGCGCCGGCGCGCGGCTTCACGCTTGCGCAATATCTCATCTGCATGGGCGGCATCGTCTGGCGCGAAGCCTTGCGTTTCGTGCATCAGCGCGGCCGGTTCATCTCGGCCTTGGTGCGGCCGCTTGTCTGGCTGTTCATCTTCGCCGCCGGTTTTCGCTCGGTGCTCGGCGTATCGATCATCCCGCCGTATCAGACCTACATTCTCTACCCCGTCTACATCACGCCCGGGCTGATGGCGATGATCCAGCTCTTCAACGGCATGCAATCGTCGCTGTCGATGGTCTATGACCGCGAGACGGGCAATATGCGGACCCTGCTCGTCAGCCCGCTGCCGCGCTGGTATCTCTTGACATCGAAACTGCTGGCCGGCGCGGCGGTGTCGATCCTGCAGGTCTATGCCTATCTGCTTGTCGCTTTTTTCTGGGGCATCGAACCGGATTCGCTTTGGGGCTACGTCGCCGTATTGCCGGCATTGATGCTCGCCGGCCTGATGCTCGGGGCGCTCGGCATGGCGCTGTCGTCGATGGTCCGGCAATTGGAAAATTTCGCCGGGGTGATGAACTTCGTCATCTTCCCGATGTTCTTCGCCTCGAGCGCGCTCTATCCAATCTGGAAGGTGCAGGAAGGCGCGCCCTGGCTCGCCACGGTCTGTCAGCTCAATCCGTTCACTTATGCGGTCGAACTCATCCGCTTTGCGCTTTATCTGCAGGTCGATTGGCTGTCGCTTGCGGTCGTCTCGGGTTGCCTCGTCGTTTTCCTGGCGGCGGCGATTCTGGCTTATGATCCAGCGCGCGGCATGTTGATCCGCCGCGGCGGAGCCGCCGAATGAGCGTGGCCGTGAAACAAAAACGCTCCGGCGCGAACCGGAGCGTTAATCGGCTCATGCAGCGTGGCGCGGCTCTATTTCGAGCCGTCCGCCTTGAACTGCGAAAGATAGGCCCAGATATTGTCGCGCTGGCTGTGCTTGTCCAAGCCGGCGAAGATCATCTTGACGCCCGGAATATCGGCCTGCGGATTGGTGATGTACTTCTTGAACGTGTCTTCGTTCCAGGTGATGCCCGACTTCTTCATCGCGTCGGAATAATCATAGCCGGCGGCCGTGCCGGCCTTGCGGCCGTTCAGGCCGTTCAGTTCGGGACCGACGAAATTCTTCGCACCGGGGCCGATCTGGTGGCAGAGATGGCAGGTATGTTCGAAAATCTGCTCACCGGCCGCCGCGTCGCCCGCGGCATAGGCTGGATGCGCCAATCCGGCCATGGCCAGAACCCCCGCCGCAGCAAAGACGATACGCATTTGCTTCATCGCTTCCTTCCCCTTCTCCAGGCGCCACTCGCCAGCGCGCGTCAATTTAGAGCGCTTCCAGCCCATGTGTAGCCTGATCTGCAGCGAGATGACAATCCGCAACGCAATTGTGAACGATGAGTGACCGCAGGATGAGCGACGTTTCCTTAGCCAAGGCCGCCACGCCTCAAAATTCGGGCCGCAAAATTGCGGCCTTTTGCCTCGTATTGCTGCTCGCCTGCGCCGGCCGTGCTGAAGCCGCCGACACGCTGCGCATCGCGGCGCAAAAGACCGGGACTTTTTCCTGGGAACTCGGTGTCATCCAAGATCACGGGCTCGACAAGAAGGCCGGCATCAATCTCGATGT
>JAJXZN010000111.1 GCA_021780015.1 Pseudomonadota bacterium | reverse complement strand
GCAAGGGGATCGAAAAGGACGTCCTCGATCGCGTTTTCGAGCCTTTCTTTTCGACCAAGCCGGTGGGCCAGGGCACCGGCCTTGGGCTGAGCCAGGTCTATGGGTTCGTCAAACAGATCGGCGGCCATGTCCGTATCGAAAGCACACCGGCGCAAGGCACGACGGTGAAGCTTTATCTGCCGCGCGCGCAAAGCGAAGAGCAAGCGATCGATGTTGCGCCCGTGAGCGAGGCCGCGCTGCAGGGACCGGCCGGGACTGTGCTCGTGGTCGAGGACGATGCCGAGGTCCGCGTTTATTCGGCGGAGATTTTGCGCGACCTCGGTTTCGACGTGCGCGAGGCCAAAAACGCCAGCGAAGCGCTGGCGATTTTGCATAGCGGCGTCGATCTTGTCCTGCTTTTCAGCGATGTCGGCCTGCCGGGCGTCACCGGCGCCGAACTTGCCGAGGAGGCACTCAAGTTGCGGCCGAAGCTGAAAGTCCTGCTGACGACCGGCTATGCCCAGGACTCGATGATCGAGCGCTGTCGTTTCGTTTACGGCATCCAGGTCCTGCCGAAGCCGTTTACCCGCGCCGAACTTGCAGAGAAGATCAGCATCGTGCTCTCGCCGACGCGGCGCTACGCGTTCTCTTAAAAATCAGGCCGCAGAGGCCGGCAGGGCCCGAACGGCCTCTGCGATCGCAGCGAAGACCGGCGTCCAATCGCCGCGCCGCTCCTGACGAAACAGCCGCATCGTCGGATACCAGGGTGATTGCGTCCCGGCGGCAAGCCAGCGCCAATCCGGCGCATGGCGAAGCGCAAGAAAGACCGGTCGACCAAGCGCGCCGGCAAGATGCGCGATCGACGTGTCCGAGGTGACGATCAGATCGCAATTTGCCATCACCGCCGCAGTATCCAGAAAGGCATCGGCCCCCGCATCGAAATCGGTGCCGAACGATTCGACGGCGAAGCCGAGGGCAGAATCCGGTATGGCGTCCTTCATCAGACTGATGAGCCGGACGCCCGGTATAGCCGCCACCACCGCAAAACAAGCCAGCGGCATGTTGCGCTTCAAATTGATCTTGAGATTGCCATGCCAGCAAATGCCGATGCGAAGCCCGTCACGTCCGAGACGCTGCGACCAGGCGGCGACGCGCGCCGGCTCGGCATGGAGATAGGGTACATGCGCCGGAACCGTCGCGAGCGACGTGCCACAGGCGAAGGGCAGGCTCATCAAGGCGCTTTGATAATCGAAACTCTCTTGCGGCGGCGTGGCCTCGACGAAATGCGGCGGCTTCGACAAAGTCGAGAGCAGGCGGAACATCGACCGGCGGCCGAGCAAAGTGACGTCGGCGCCGAGATCTTTAAGCAAAGGCAGATAGCGGCAAAATTGGATGAGGTCGCCGAGGCCTTGTTCGTCCCAGACGAGAATGCGCCGCCCTGCAAGCGCCTCGCCGCGCCAATGCGGCAGCGGCGAGATCAGCGTCTTCGCCGGCGCATTGCTCCGTTCCCAGCGGCTTTCGAAGGCCGCAAATCCTTCAATCAAATCGCCCTTCAATAGCAAGGCGCCGGCGCGGTTGTTGCGCGCATCGGCATAACTCGGCTTGAGCCGCAGGGCGGCATCGAAAGCGTCCAGGGCTTCATCAAGCTGGCCGAGTTCCTTGAGCGCGACGCCGCGACTGGACAGGACTTCGGGATATGCCGGGCGCAACGCGAGCGCCCGATCGTAGCTCGCCAGCGCCTCATCAAGGCGGTCTTGCTCTTGCAACACATTGCCGCGATTGAGCCAGGCTTCGGCATAATCCGGCCGCGCCGCGACCGCACGGTCGAGAAAGGCCAAAGCTGCCTCGAGTTCGCCGAGCCGATGGTTTGCCGCGCCGGCAATGCAGAGCGCCTGCGCGTGGTTCGGCTCTTGCGCCAGAACCTCGGCGGCGGCGGCGCCGGCAAATTCCGGCCGCCCCAGAGCGAACAGAACATTGGCGCGATTGATTTGCGCCTGGCGGAAATCTGGCCGCAGCGCCAGCGCGCGGTCGTAAGAGGTCAGCGCTTCGTTCAAACGCCCGAGTTCGCTCAGCACATTGCCGCGATTGCACAGGGCTTCGGGATAATTCGGCTTTTGCGCCAGCGCCGCGTCGAAATCGGCCAGCGCCTCCGCGAAATGGCCGAGCCGTTGCCGGGCAATGCCGCGGTTGTAATAAGCTTGTGGATAATGCGGGCGCAGCCGGATCGCACTGTCGTAGCAGGCCAGGGCGTCGGCGCGTCGGCCGAGTTTTTGCAGAACGTTGCCGCGATTGACCTCGTTCTCGGGATGCGCGGCGTCATAGCGCGCCGCCGCCTCGTGATCGGCGAGCGCCGCCTCGAAGCGGTTCAATTTCTGCAGCACGCAGCCGCGGTTGAAGAGATTGATGGCATCTTCGGGCCGTAGTGCGATCAAGGCGTCGAAGCATTGCAGCGCCTCTTCGAGGCGTCCCGCTTTTTCGAGCAGGGCGCCGCGGTTGCACAGCGCCTCGCAATAATCCGGCCTGATACGCAAAGCCCGATCGTAAGCGGCAAGCGCGGCTTCCGTCTTGCCGAGATCCTGAAGAACGACGCCGCTCATATGCGCGGCTTCGGCGTCGGCGGGATTGTCGCGTGCGACCGTCTCGAAGATCGCCAGTGCTTCGTTTGCGCGCCCGAGCCTTTGCAACGCGACCGCGCGGCCTTTGCGGGCATCGAGATGATCCGGGTTGAGCCGCAGCGACCGATCGAACCATTCGAGCGCCGCCGTCGGGTCGCCCGTGTTGAAATAGAACAGGCCGAAAACGTAGCTTGCGGCATCGCGGGTTGCCGCCAGATGCTGGACTTCGTCGAGATGGGCGCAGGCTTTGGCGGTCGCGCCGGCGGCAAAGCAGGCAAGGGCTTCGGTCACCGCCGCCTGTAACGACGCCATGGCATGGCGGTCGTCGCCCGCACGCGTCTCGGTGTCCGCTTCGGCCCATGCCTCCACGATGAGATACCTTCCCTGGTGAAGCGGGTGCAGTGAATCTTAACAATCTTTCCTGGGGCTGACGCGGCCTCGGTGCGGCTTGCATCGGCGCCGCCGTGCGGCCATTTTAGGGGGATGGCGACTTCGAGGACCGGCGCGGGCGCACGAGAGGCACGATGACCGAACGGTTTGATCCTTCGCGCAACAGCCTTGCCGCCGACGGCGGCGGGTTTGGCCAGCTCAACGAGCGCTCGCGCGAGATTTTCCGCCATATTGTCGAATCCTATCTGACCTTCGGAGACCCGGTCGGCTCGCGCCAGCTCTCGAGGCTTCTGCCGATGTCGCTGTCGCCGGCCTCGGTCCGCAATGTCATGCAGGATCTTGAGGAGCTCGGCCTCATCTATGCCCCGCACATCAGCGCCGGCCGGCTGCCGACCGAGCGGGGCTTACGCTTTTTCGTCGATGCGATGCTCGAGATCGGCGACCTCGGCCGCGAGGAGCGGGCGCAGATCGAAGCGCAAGTGCGCGCCTCGTCCAAGGAGCATGCGCTCGAAGCGGTGCTCAGCGACGCGATGAGCATGCTGTCGGGCCTGACGCGCAGCGCCGGCGTGGTCGCCACGACCAAGGAGAATGCGCGGCTCAAACATATCGAATTCGTCCGCCTCGATCCGGATCGGGCGCTCGCCGTGCTCGTCGCCGCCGACGGTTCGATCGAAAACCGCGTCGTGCAGACGCCGCGCGATCTGCCGGCCTCGGCGCTGGTCGAGGCCAGCAATTATCTCAACGTCCGGATTGCCGGACGCACGCTGGCGGAGGCCAAGGCGGAGATCGAGGCGGCCCTTGTGGCGGCGGAGGCCGAACTCGGCGAATTGACGGCCCGCCTCATTGCCGCGGGCTATGCGAGCTGGGTCGAGACCAGCACGCAGGGACAACAGCTCATTGTCCGCGGCCAGGCCAATCTGCTCGAAAATCTCACCGCGCTCGAAGACCTCGAGCGAATCCGCCTGCTCTTTGCCGATCTTGAAACCCAGAAGGATGTGATCGATCTTTTGAATCGCGCCGAAGGCGGCGAAGGCGTGCGCATTTTCATCGGCTCGGAGAACAAACTGTTTTCGCTGTCCGGCTCGTCGATGATCGCGGCGCCGTTCCGCGACGATCAGCAACGCGTCGTCGGCGTGCTCGGCGTCATCGGGCCGACGCGGCTCAATTATGCGCGCATCGTGCCGATGGTCGATTATACATCGAAGATCATCGGCCGCCTGATGCGCGGGCCTTGATGGATCAATCCTTCTTCAGCAACGCCTTCAACTGATAGAGCACGGTGTGCGCCTCGCGTGGCGAAAGGCCGTCTATATCGACAGCATCGAGCGCCGCTTCGACTTCGCTGGGTTCCGGTGACGGGGACGCCGGCGGCGCAGCGGCAAAGAGCGGCAGATCGGCGATCTGCTTCACCGGTTTGCGGCGGTCGCCGGCTTCGAATTCGGCAAGCAGCGCCCGGGCGCGCTTGACGACAGCCGGCGGCAGGCCGGCGAGCTTTGCCACCTGGATGCCGTAGGAGCGATCCGCCGCACCGGGAATGATCTCGTGCAGGAACACGACATCGCCTTTCCAATCGGCGACGCGCATCGTCAGATTGACGATCCGCGAAAGATGTTTGGCGAGTTGCGTCAGCTCGTGGAAATGCGTCGCGAACAGGGCGCGCGACCGGTTCTTGGCGTGCAATTGCTCGACCACCGCCCAGGCAATGGCGAGACCGTCGAACGTCGCCGTGCCGCGGCCGATCTCGTCGAGGATGACGAGCGAACGCTCCGTCGCCTGGTTGAGGATCGCCGCGGTCTCGACCATTTCGACCATGAAGGTCGAGCGGCCGCGGGCGAGA
>JAJXZN010000032.1 GCA_021780015.1 Pseudomonadota bacterium | reverse complement strand
GAAAGGGTCTCGGTCGACCCTGCGTTACCTTTGATATCGACAGGCTCACTCGAAAAACCAGCTATTTCAGAAAGCATCATTGAGATCGCTTTGCACCGCGACCCAGACGTGCTCGACACTTGGTTTTCCTCTGCGCTCTGGCCGTTCTCGACGCTTGGCTGGCCGGACGAGACGCCGGCGCTTGAGCGTTATTATCCGACCAATACGCTCGTCACCGGCTTCGACATCATCTTCTTCTGGGTCGCGCGGATGATGATGATGGGCCTGCATTTCATGCACGAGGCGCCTTTCGGCGATGTCTATATCCACGCCCTCGTCCGCGACGCGCAGGGCGCCAAAATGTCGAAATCGAAGGGCAATGTCATCGATCCGCTCGGCCTGATCGACGAATATGGCGCCGATGCGCTGCGCTTCACGCTCGCCGCCATGGCGGCGCAGGGCCGCGACATCAAGCTCTCGACGCAACGCGTCGAAGGCTATCGCAATTTCGCGACGAAGCTCTGGAACGCGGCGCGCTTTGCCGAGATCAACGGCTGCATCGGCGCCTCGGCCTTTACGCCGCGCGATGCGACGATCGCGCTCAATCAATGGATCGTCGGCGAGGCCGCCAAGGCGATCCTCGAAGTGACCGTGGCAATCGAAGCCTATCGCTTCAACGATGCCGCCAATGCCGCCTATCGCTTCGTCTGGAACATTGTCTGCGATTGGTATCTCGAACTTGCCAAGCCTCTTTTGCAGGGCGCCGACGAACGCGCCAAGGCCGAGACGCAGGCGACGACCGCCTTCATTCTCGATCACGCGGTCAAGCTGCTGCATCCGTTCATGCCCTTCATCACCGAAGAATTGTGGGGGAATACGCGGCGCGAAACGGTACTGGCCTTGGCGCCCTGGCCGGTGCTCGAGGGCGTCAGTTTCCCCGCGGCCGAAGTCGAGATCGGCTTTGTCGTCGAGCTGATTTCGGAAATCCGCTCCGTCCGTTCGGAAATGAACGTGCCGGCCGGCGCGCAGATCCCGCTCGTGCTCGTCGGCGCCGAATCATCCGCCAGACACCGGGCCGAGACCTGGGCCGAGATCATCAAGCGGCTGGCGCGGCTTTCCGATATTTCGTTTTCTGCCGAGGCACCGGCGCAGGCGGCGCAGATGATCGTGCGCGGCACGCTGGCGGCGCTGCCGCTCGCAGGGATCATCGACTTTGCTGCGGAGAAGACGCGGCTCGTCAAAGAGATCGAGAAGCTGAACGCCGAGGCGAAAAAGATCGAGGCCAAGCTCGGCAATGCCGATTTCGTCGCCCGCGCGCCGGAGGAGGTCGTGGAAGAAAACCGCGAACGCCTTGCTGAGGCGCAGTCGCGCGCCGAAAAACTCGGTGCGGCGCTGACGCGATTGGGTTGAAGACGCCCGAAGCGGAACTAGCTTTGGGGGAAGGGCGAGGCGGACGCATATGATCAGCGAACAGGATGTTTACGCCGCACTCCAGGGGGTCGCGGGTCCGGACGGCAAGACGCCGCTGCCCGAAACCGGCGCCATCGCCGGGGTCACGCTGCGCGGCGATAAGATCTATTTGTCGCTCTCCGTCGCGCCGGAGCAGGCTGCCGCGCTCGAAGGCATGCGCCTTGCTGCCGAACAGACGCTGCGGCGCCTGCCGGGCGTCGCTTCGGTCCTCGTCAATCTGACGGCGCAGAAACCGGCAAGCGCGCCGCCGCCGCGGCGGACGGGGCCGTCGACGCCGCCGCGCAGCCTCGCTGTGCCGGGCGTCGAACGCATCATTGCCGTGGCTTCGGGGAAGGGCGGCGTTGGCAAATCGACGACCGCGGTCAATCTTGCGCTTGGCCTCGCCTCGCTCGGCTGGCGCATCGGCATTCTCGATCTCGATATCTACGGACCGTCGCTGCCGCGGCTGCTGCATATTCATGAGCAGCCGTCGGTCGTCGATCGCCGCATCCAGCCGCTCGAAGCCTTCGGCGTGAAGGCCATGTCGATCGGCTTCATGCTCGATGAGGAAGAGCCGGTCGTCTGGCGCGGGCCGATGGTGATGGGCGCGGTGCAGCAGATGCTGCGCGACGTCGCCTGGGGCGAGCTCGATTGTCTCGTCGTCGATATGCCGCCCGGCACCGGCGATGCGCAATTGACGCTGGCGCAGAACGTCGCGCTCGCCGGTGCGGTGATCGTCTCGACGCCGCAAGATCTCGCCTTGATCGACGCACGCCGCGGCATTGCCATGTTCAACAAGGTCAATGTGCCGGTGCTCGGCGTCGTCGAAAACATGAGCTATTTTCTTTGCCCGCAGTGCGGCACCCGCTCCGACATTTTTGCCCACGGCGGGGCGCGGCACGAGGCGGAAAAGCTCGGCGTGCCGTTCCTGGGAGAGGTGCCGCTGGCGCTCGATATCCGCGCCCATTCCGACGAGGGCGAGCCGATCATCGTCGCCGCACCCGAGAGCGTCTATGCCGCGGCCTATCGCGGCATTGCCGCGAAGGTGCAGGCGGCCCTTGAGGGCGCGCCGGTGCGCCCGGCGCCGAAGATCGTCATCGAATAGAGCGACTCGATCGTCGGACGTTCAAATTGAATCGCTCGGCGCTTTTGAGTCTTTCTCATCGCATCGGATTTGTCCGAAAACCGCTTCGCACTTTTCGGTCCGAGGCTCAGCCGCCCGTCACGCTCATGTGACGCGGAACGGCCGGGCCTTTATGGGCGCGGTCGATCTTGAAATCATGGCCCTTGGGCTTGCGGGCGATGGCGTCTTCGATGGCGGCATGGAGCAATGCGTCGCTTGGCGCGGCGCGCAAGGGCGTGCGCAAATCGGCCGCGTCCTCCTGGCCGAGGCACATATAGAGCGTGCCGGTGCAGGTGACGCGGACGCGGTTGCAGCTTTCGCAGAAATTATGCGTGAGCGGGGTGATGAAGCCGAGCCGTCCGCCGGTTTCGGCGACTTCGACATAACGGGCCGGCCCGCCGGTGCGATAGGCGAGGTCGCGCAGGGTGAAGTGCTTGGCGATCTCAGCGCGCACGGTGCTCAACGGCAGATATTGGTCGAGCCGTTCCGGCTCGATGGCGCCCATCGGCATGACTTCGATGAGCGTCAGATCCATATTGCGCGCATGCGCCCAGCGGATCATCGGAACGATCTCGGCCTCGTTGACGCCCTTCAGCGCGACCATATTGATCTTGACGTCGAGGCCGGCGTTCTGCGCCGCGTCGATGCCTTTGAGCACCTGGGCGAGATCGCCGCGCCGGGTGATCGCCTTGAATGTCTCGGGCTCGCGGCTGTCGAGCGAGACATTGATGCGCCGCACGCCGCAGGCGGCGAGCTCGGGCGCGAAAAAGCCGAGCCGCGAGCCATTGGTCGTGAGCGTCAGCTCATCGAGGCTGCCGGATTCCAGATGCCGCGCCAGCCCTTCGAACAGCCGCATGATGTTGCGGCGAACGAGCGGCTCGCCGCCGGTGAGCCGCAGCTTGCGCGTGCCGCGGGCGATGAAGGCGCTGCAGAGCCGGTCGAGTTCTTCAAGTGTGAGAAGATCCGCTTTCGGCAGAAAGCTCATGTCTTCCGCCATGCAGTAGACGCAGCGGAAGTCGCAGCGGTCGGTCACCGAAACCCGCAGATAGGAGATGGCGCGGCCGAAGGGATCGACGAGCGGCCGCGCTTCCGTCTGCGATTGAGGCGTCGACGGAGCGGCCTTCAAATCCGTACAGGACTGGTTCATTCGTCTGATATAGTCCAGGCAAGTAAAAGCGTGAATAGGACCAAAGAAAGCCTGGTGCAATGACAGCGCAGCCGCATCATTCGTCGCAGCCGCAGCAATGGCCGCGCGAGCTTCGCCTGAGTGAGGCCGGCCGGATCTTGAAGGTCACGTTTGAAAACGGCCGCGGCTTCGATCTACCGGCTGAATATCTGCGGGTGATGAGCCCCAGCGCGGAAGTGCAGGGGCATGGGCCCGACGAACGCAAGACTTTGGGCGGCAAGCAGAATGTCGCCGTGACCGAGATCGAGCCCGTGGGTAGCTATGCGGTGCGGCTCAGCTTCGACGACCTCCACACGACCGGCATTTACACCTGGGATTATCTCTACGAGCTCGGCGCGCGGCAGACCGAAAAATGGGCGCATTATCTTGCTGAACTCAAGGCCAAGGGGCTCAGCCGCGACCGGCCGGGCGAGAAATAAATCGTGGAAGAAAACGAAAGCTATACAAAGATCGATATAGCTTTTATTGGCCAGAGCGCCGCCTAGACAGAAAGTTCGAGATGCCGGTTTCAATTGAACTTGCCGCGCCGATGTTTGTGACGATCTGGTTCGTCGTCCTGTTTGCCATCCTGCCGCTCGGCATACGCTCGCAGCGCGAATCGGGCGGCTATGTCGAAGGCACCGACCCGGGCGCGCCGGTCAACCCACAGCTTCTGAAGAAGGTCCTGCTGACGACGCTGGTGTCGCTCATAGTCTTCGGCGGGCTGATGATCACGCTGCGGCTATGCGGTTGGGGCGCGGCTTAAGCCGCGGGCCTCTATTGACCCGCCCGGCCGATGCGGTTAGGTGCAGCGACCTTCCTTGAGAGCGCGTAGCTCAGCCGGTAGAGCATCTGACTTTTAATCAGGAGGTCATGGGTTCGAATCCCATCGCGCTCACCACCATGATGATCCGGCACTTCATTAGGGCCGCCGACCTTGGTCGAGTGGGCTGGTTGCGTTGATGTTCGATCTGTGCCGGATGGGTCATCGCGGCAGGAACGAGTTCTCGACCTGCGCATTATCTCTTCAGCTGCGCCGGAGCCCGGGAATGGGGATCTGCTATGCTGAAATACTGGCTTCTCTTCGTCTTTGACCTGGGTGCGGTTTCCTGCGCCGTGCGGGCC
>JAJXZN010000302.1 GCA_021780015.1 Pseudomonadota bacterium | reverse complement strand
CCAACCTCATCTATACCGACGGCAACAGTTTCAGCCTGTGGCGCGACGGCGAGATCGTCGGGCAGGTGGTGCATCTGAAGGGCGATGTTGCGACGGCGGGCAGCAAGCTCGAAGCGCCGCGCTGGCGCGAAACTTGGGACTGGCTCCTCTTCGTCGGCGGCCTCGTCCCGGCGCTGATCTTCGGCGTCGCCGTCGGCAATGCGCTGCTCGGCGCGCCCTTCACCTTCGATGATTCGCTGCGCATGACCTATCACGGCACGCTGTTCGGCCTGCTGACGCCGTTCGCGCTGCTCTGCGGCCTCGTCTCGGTCGCGATGCTGACCATGCACGGCGGCGCATGGCTCGCGGTGAAGACCGAGGGGCGCATCGCCGCGCGCGCCCGCACGGCGACGCTCTATGCGGCGCTCGTCTTGATCGTCCTCTTCGCCCTTGCCGGACTTTGGGTGAGCCATCTCGACGGTTATCAGATCGTCGGCACGCTGGCGCATGATGCGGCCTCGAACCCGCTCGGCAAGACGGTCACGCGCAAGGCCGGCCAATGGCTCGCCAATTACCGCGCGCAGCCGTGGACGATCCTGGCGCCCCTCCTCGGATTCGGCGGCGCGGCGCTGGCGATCCTGGCATCGCGCGCGCATTTGGCGATCGGGGCCTTCCTCGCCTCGTCGCTGTCGGTCGTCGGTGTCGTCGCCACGGCAGGCCTCAGCCTCTTTCCGTTCCTGCTGCCGTCCTCCACCGATCCTTCGGCGAGCCTGACGGTCTGGGATGCTTCGTCAAGCCAGACGACGCTGCTGATCATGCTCATCGCGACACTCATTTTCGTGCCGATTATCCTCGCCTACACGTCCTTCATCTATGCCGTCCTGCGCGGCAAGGTGACGGAAAAGAAGGTCGAGGCGGACCATTTCAGTTATTGAGGCAGCTATCGAGGAAGGACATCGCCTATGTGGTATTTCAGTTGGGTTTTGGGCCTTGGCCTCGCCTGTTCCTTCGCCGTTCTCAATGCCATGTGGCTCGAGGTGAGGGACGACGATTCACGCGCCCGCGAGAACGGCTATTCCAACGATAACCATTGAGGGAAGCAAAGGCGCGCCACGTTAATGCGCCGTGCCAGCTTCGAGGAAAATTACGACGCCGAGCGCGACGATTGCGACAGTTTCGATCAGCGGCCGCGCGCGGCTGAGCGCCACCCAACGCTGCGCCTGGCTTCGCTGATCGTCCGTCAGCTCGTTCAGTCCTTCGAAACGAAGTGCCTGCGGAATGAAATAGGCAAACGACCAGGCACGCGCCGCAAAATGGGCAACGAGGGCTAGGATCAGCCAAGGCCGCGCGGCGGAAAAGCTCCAGTTCAGCCAAGCGCCGGCGATAAGCGCCAACTCATAGGGCGAGTGGACGATCATCCAAAAGATCTTTCGGTTCAATCCACCGCGCGCCGGCTGGATCATCGCAAGGTTTGCGGGCCAAACCCTGTCGACGAGGATCGTCTCGTAAATGCCGCCGCCGAGCGCGACGGATCCGAGGACCAAGGCGATGAGGAGGACGATCAGCCCAAAATTTGTGCTCATCAAAAGCCTCCGGCTCATGGCTTACGTAAAACTTCGCCCGACAACGACCAAAGCGGCCCAAGAGGCCGGTTTAGCGCTCTGATATCTTTGGGAAAATCTGGAGCGGGCGAAGGGATTCGAACCCTCGACCCCAACCTTGGCAAGGTTGTGCTCTACCCCTGAGCTACACCCGCATCCATGCCGGGCGGCGCCGGCGTCCGCGCTATATGCCGCAAACCTTCCGCCATTGCAATCAAGCCGGCGTCATAAAATTTTCGCGCCGCCCCAAGACGCCGGAAAGCCCTGCGCGGTTGCGAAAAGCTTGACCCCGACGCATCTATGCGGGATGCGGGCATGCCCGGCGTGCCTGGGGTGGACGAGGAGAGCGGTCAATGGCGGAAGTTTTGGCGCAGGCGCAATTGGCGCCGGACGCGCCGGTCTCCAAAGCGACGACGACGGCGACCTTCGCCACCGACGTTCTGACCGAATCCGGCCGTCAGCCGGTTCTCGTCGATTTCTGGGCGCCCTGGTGCGAGCCCTGCAAGCAGCTGACGCCCATCCTCGAAAAGGCGGTCAAGGCGGCACACGGCAAGGTCAAGCTCGTCACCATGAATATCGACGAGCATCCGCAGATCGCCGGCCAGCTCGGCATCCGCTCGATCCCCGCCGTCATCGCCTTCCAGCGCGCCCAGCCGGTCGATGGGTTCATGGGCGCGCTGCCGGAAAGCCAGGTGCGCGGCTTCATCGAACGCCTGATCGGCCCGCTGCCCGAAGAAGAGAATTTTCATTCCGTGGCCGAAGCGGCGTTGGCCGCCGGCGATCCGCTTGCGGCGCTCGAAATTTTCCGCAGCCTGCATGCCCAGGACCCGGCCGACGTCGGCGCCCTGGCCGGCCTGATCAAGGCGAGCGTCTCTGCCGGCGAACTCGAAGAGGCGCAGAGCCTGCTTGCGCAAGTGGCCGCCAGTGCGGCGCAAGACCCCGGCGTCGCCACCGCGCGTGCGGCGGTCGAAAACGCCATTCAGGCGGCGGGCGTCGGCGAGATCGGCGAACTGGAGCGCCGCGTCGCCGCAGAACCAAACGATCCGCAGGCGCGTTACGACCTCGCCATCGCGCTCAATGCCCAAGGCCGGCGCGCGGAGGCCGCGGACGCGCTGCTCGCCGTGATCAAGAGCGATCGCGAGTGGAACGATGCCGCCGCACGCAAGCAATTGCTGCAATTTTTCGAAGCTTGGGGCAACATGGATGCGGCGACGGTGGCCGCGCGGCGGAAATTGTCGGCGCTTCTGTTTTCCTAGGAATGGCGCCACATCATATAAGGCGGAGCACGGGTCTGATCGAAAAAGGCGTGCACTTTTTCGTGCTATGCTCCAGGCCGCGGTAAACGAGGCGGTGGCATGACGATGAACAAATCCTATCGCGGGCCGGGCGATCTGCCGAGCGTCATTCCGGTCTTTCCGCTGTCGGGCGCCTTGCTGCTGCCGCGCGGCGAGCTGCCGCTCAATATTTTCGAGCCGCGCTATCTCGCCATGGTCGATGATGCGATCAGGGGCCATCGCATCATCGGCCTGATCCAGCCGGAGAGCGAAGCCGCGGAAATGGAAGGCGCGCCGGCCTTGCAGGCGATCGGCTGCGCCGGGAGACTCACCCAATTCGCCGAAACCGGCGACGAGCGCTATCTCATCACCCTCACCGGCATCGCCCGCTTCCGCATCCTTGAAGAGATCGCGGCCGTGACGCCTTACCGGCAATGCCGAGTCGATTTTTCCACCTTCGATGCCGATTTCACGCCGCGCGACGGTGAAGACGCGGTCGATCGCGAAAGCGTGCTGCGCACCTTGCGCGAATTCGCCGAAGCCAATGATGTGCCGGTCGATTGGGAGAGCGTCCGCGAGGCGCCGAACGAGGCGCTGGTCAATGCGCTGTCGATGATGAGCCCCTACGGCCCGCGCGAAAAGCAGGCGCTGCTGGAGGCTCCGAGCCTGAAGCTCCGCGCCGAGGTTTTGGTGGCGATCACCGAATTCGAACTCGCCCGCACGCGGCGCGACGCGACACGGCTGCAATGAAGGACGAAGCGATGACCGAGCCGACAGCCAACGCCGCGCCGGAGACTGCGGCGCCGAAGACCCGCATCGACCCGCGCCTGCTTGAAATCCTCGTCTGTCCGCTGACCAAGACGACGCTGGAATATGACGCGCAAGCGCAGGAATTGATTTCCCGCGCGGCGAAGCTCGCCTATCCGATCCGCGACGGCATCCCGATCATGCTGCCGGAAGAAGCCCGCTCGATCGAGCCCGAATAGGCGCCGCGCCGGAACAGGCTGTTCGCCCGATGTCTGCCGTCGACCAGCTCTTGCAGACGCTCGATCTCGAACGGATCGAGGAGAACATCTTCCGCGGCCATAGTCCGCGCAGCGGCTGGCAAAGGGTCTTCGGCGGTCTCGTCATCGCCCAGGCTCTGGTCGCGGCAACCCGGACGGTCGATGACGCCCGGCCGCCGCATTCGCTGCACGCCTATTTCCTGCTTCCCGGCGACCCCGCCGCCCCGATCATCTACGAAGTCGATCGCATCCGCGACGGCGGCAGCTTCACCACGCGGCGGTGTAACGCCATCCAGCATGGCCGCCCAATTTTTTCGCTTTCTGCCTCTTTTCAAGTCACAGAACTTGGGCTTAACCACGCCATTTCGATGCCGGACACCATTCCGCCGGAAAGTCTGCCGGATGAAGCCGCATTCTTCGCCAGCCTCGGCGCGCACATGCCGCCGGGCTTGCAGGCGCTCCGCGGCTGGTTCGAGAAGGAAGGCGCCATCGAATTGCGCCTCGTCGATCCGGCCCATTATCTGGGGCATAAACGGGCGCAGCCGACACAATATGTGTGGGTGCGTGCCCGGGGCGATCTCCCGGACGATCCTGCGGTGCACCGCGCGGTGCTCGCCTATCTCTCCGATATGACCTTGCTCGACGCCGCCATGGTCGTGCACGGGCGGACCCTGTTCGATCCGCAGATCCAAGTCGCAAGCCTCGATCATGCGCTGTGGTTTCATCGGCCGTTTCGCGCCGACGACTGGATGCTCTACGCACAGGACAGCCCGAATTCCGGCGGCGGCCGCGGCCTCACCCGCGGCCTGATCTTCAGCCGGTCGGGCGAATTGATCGCCAGCGTGGCACAAGAAGGCCTGCTGCGCTTGCGCGGCGCCCCCGCGTAAAACCCCCAATCTGCGAATTCGAGCCGCGGAACGCCGCCGCAACGGCAGAATCGGCGTGGTCCGGCAAATTTTGCCGATGCTGGCCCATGCCTTGCTTTGAGC
>JAJXZN010000052.1 GCA_021780015.1 Pseudomonadota bacterium | reverse complement strand
GCCTTCGTCTGGCCGAGGCCGGAAATATCGTCCTTCTCGCCCTCGACCGTCATCAGCGCGGTGCGGTTGATCGCGGCGAGGTCGATATATTGGTTGTCGTGCGTCATCTTTCCTTCCGGCAGAAGATGGCGCACGAAAACGGTCTCGATCGTCTGCAGATAGAATTCCGCCGTCAGATCCATGACCGCGAGATACTCATCGTAGAATTCGCGGTGCTTTTCGGCGGAATCGCCGTCGCCTTCCATCAGATGGTTGAACATCTCGACATGGGCGTTGAAATGCCGGTCGAAGTTCATGGCCATGAAACCGGTGAGCTGCAAGAAGCCCGGATAGACCGCCCGCCGCGCCCCTGGATAGGGATAGGGCACGGGATGGATGCAATGGTCCTTGAACCATTGACTGCCGCGCGCTTCGGCGAGCTTGTTGACGGCCGTCGGGCTGCGGCGCGTGTCGATCGGACCGCCCATCAAAACCATCGAAGCCGGCACGTCCGGATCATGCAGCTTTTCGAGATGCGCCACGGCGGCGAGCACCGGCACCGCCGGCTGGCAGACCGCGATCGTATGCAGCGGCAACCCGTCCTTGCGTGCGCTGAGCGCGCGGAAAATATCGATCATGTAATCGATGTTGTCGTCGAGATCGAAGCCGCCGCGGGCGATCGGCACCATGCGGGCATCGGCCCAATCGGTGATGTAGACATCGTAAAAAGGGAGGAAGGCCTCCACAGTCCCGCGCAGCAGCGTCGCAAAATGCCCCGACATCGGCGCAACGATCAGAAGCTTCGCTTGCGGCTTGTGCGGCCGCAGCCATTGCCGCTCGAAATGCAGCAATCGGCAGAATGAACGTTCCCAAACAACCTTTTCGAGAACAGGCACCGGCTGGCCGTCGACTATCGTCTCATCGAGGCCGAAAACCGGCTTGCCGTAGCGCCGAGTCAGCCGTTCGAAAATCTCCGCCGAGGCCGCGACATTGCGGCCGACCGGCGTATGCGCCAAGGGATTGAGCGGACTCTTGAACCAGACGCGCGCCACGTCGGACACGGCACGGGCCGGCGCCACGGCCAGATAGGCAAGCTCATGCCATTGATAGGAGAAAGAATCGTTCATTCGCCTGGCCATCCCAGCTGTTCCCTCTATAGGCGCCAACTCGTTCGATCGAGTTTAAGTTTCGCGCCCCGGAGACTTTGCTGCGCTGCAACAAAGCTATTATGGTTATTGTTTAACCGGAACGCAACCCGACCTTCGCGGGAGGAATCCGGCACACATCGATTCGCCTGACGTGCCTTAAAGATAAGGTGCCGACCAGCTCTGCACAATCAATTGTGGCTCGTGCTGGGGGATAGCCACTGGATAATGCATTCTTGGGCCCGCCGCCGCATCAGCGAATTCCATTGCATTCGCCCCTCGATTGACCCACAGCCAGGTGCGGACAAGGATGCAACAATGACTGAGAATCTTTACCTTGACCTCGGCCGGCGGTCGCGGCGGCTGCGCGTCGACACGCTGGTCAAGCTGCGCTGGCTCGCCGTTTGCGGCCAGTTGGTCGCCGTGCTTCTGGTGCGCTTCGGGCTCGGCTTTCCAATCCCGTTCGGCATTTGCTTGCTCTTCATCGCCGGCTCGGCCTGGCTCAACGTCGTCCTCACCTTGCGCTATAACCGCAGCGACCGGCTCAACGATACGCCGGCCGCCGCCATTCTTGCCTACGACATCGTCCAGCTCGCGGCGCTGCTCTATCTCACCGGCGGCATCGAGAACCCCTTCGCGGTTCTGTTTCTCGCGCCGGTGATGATCGCCGCGGTCTCGTTTTCGGCACGCACCGCGATCGGCCTTTTCATCCTGATGGTCGTCGCCGCAACCGTCATCACCTTCTTCCATCATCCGCTGCCCTGGACGCAGAATTCGCCGTTCCAGCTTCCCTCGCTCTATAGCCTTGGCATCTGGGCGGCGGTCACGGTGAGCGCCGCCTTCACCGTGATCTATGCGTCGCGTATCGCCGAGGAAACACGCAAGCTTGCCGACGCCTTTGCGGCGACCGAGCTTGTCATTGCGCGCGAGCAGCTTTTGAGCCAGCTCGATGGCCTTGCCGCCGCCGCCGCGCACGAACTCGGCACGCCGCTCGCGACCATCAGCATCGCGGCGAAAGAATTGCGCAAGCAACTTCCCTCCGGCAGCTACGATGACGATGTCGGCCTCATCATCCAGGAGGTCGGCCGCTGCCGCAGCATATTGAGCAAGCTCGCCTCCTTGGGCGAGGACGAGCCGGGCAGCATCTTGCAGGAGATGAGCCTCGACCTGCTGATCGAGGAGACCGCATCGCCCTATCGCGGCTTCGAGATCGCCATCAATGTGATCAAGGATGGCGTGGCGCCGGAGCCGGTGATCAAACGCAATCCCGGGCTTCTCTACGGCCTCGGCAATCTCATCGAAAACGCCACCGATTTCGCCAAGTCGGAGGTCCGCATCATCGCCCGCTGGAACAAGAGCATTCTGGAAATCACGATCGAGGATGACGGACCGGGCTTTTCGCCGGATGTCATCGGCCGCATTGGCGAACCCTATGTGACGACGCGCGCCGGCCGGCATACCAAGCACGAGGAGGATTCGGGGCTCGGCCTTGGCCTCTTCATCGCCAAGACTCTGCTCGAACGCTCGGGCGCGACCGTGATCATCAGCAATCGGCTGCCGCCGCAATCGGGCGCCCGGATCACCTTGCGCTGGCCACGGGCGCGCATTGATTCCCACGCCGGGCCGGCGCAAAGCCTTGCCGCCCGGCTCGCCTTGGAGCCGCGCGGCGACGGGCGCCGCATCGCCCAATGGCCCGCCCATTGAAGCGATCGATTTACCATTCGAAGCTGTCTATTTGCCATTTCGCCGCGGGACCGGCAAAAAGGCCGCAGCACCGGGCCGTCGACGGCTTTCGGACCCATCCACTCCGATTTCCCATTCTAGGGCGCGGGAAATCGCTCTAATATAGCCAGAGGCTTCCAGGCCATGACCAAATCAGACCCCTTCGAACCGATATCGGGGGCTAGGGTGGAAACGATCGCGACCTTAGGGGATTTGCCCGAGGATAAGACGCTGCTTATCGTCGACGACGATCGCGCCTTCCTGACGCGGCTTGCGCGCGCCATGGAAGGACGCGGCTTTATCGTCACGGCAGCGCAATCGGTCGCCGAGGGGCTCGCCGTCATCGGCCACGCGCCGCCCGCCTTTGCCGTGATCGACATGCGCCTCGCCGACGGGAACGGGCTCGATGTCATTTCCGAATTGAAGGCCAGGCGTCCCGAGGCGCGCGCCATCATCCTGACGGGCTATGGCAATATCGTCACCGCGGTGACGGCGGTGAAGCTCGGCGCCTTCGATTATCTGGCTAAGCCCGCGGACGCCGACGATATCTATGCCGCGCTGATGGCGACGCATCACGACAAGGCGGAAGTGCCCGAAAATCCGATGTCGGCCGACCGGGTCCGCTGGGAGCACATCCAGCGCATCTACGAACTCTGCGGCCGCAATGTTTCGGAGACGGCGCGGCGGCTCAACATGCATCGGCGCACTTTGCAGCGCATCCTCGCCAAGCGCGCGCCGCGCTGATCAGACCGGCCCGAAGCTCAAGATCTCCGGATCGGTCAGCCCGTGCAGGCGATGCGCGGCAGCATGCGCAAAGCGCATCAGCATGGCGCGCCGCGTCGCCGGCGCGAGCCGGTGCTCCGGCGCCTCGCGCAGGACCGCGGCGCCAAACGCATCGGCGACGATCAGCCCGGCGTCGTCGGGCATGATCTCGGGCGCGAGATTATCGGAAATGGCGAAATAGAGCCGGTCGCAATGGGCGCGATAATCCGGCCATTTCTGATCGGCGCGGAAATCGGCGAGCGATGATTTGATCTCGACGATGACGATCGTCCCGTCCGCCGCCAGAGCCACGACGTCGGCGCGCCGCCCGCTCGCCAGCGGCAATTCAGTCAGGGTCGAAAAACGCAGATTGCGCAGCAACCGCCGCGTGCCGCGGGCAATCGCCAGCGCCATATCCGACTGGCGGCCGTCGACGACCGCCACGGGGCTCGCGGGCGGCACGCGACTAGGTGGCGGAGGTCACGCCGAGCTTGGCTTCGAGCGCCTCGATCCGCTTCCTCAAACGATCGTTCTCGTCGCGCGCGGCAATCGCCATCTCGCGCATCGCCTCGAATTCCTCGCGGGTGACGACATCCATCGCCGACAGGAAGCGCTCGACCTGCGCTTTGATGGCGCCTTCCGCCTCGCGGCGCACGCCGTGCGCCATTTCGCTCGCATCGTTCATGAGACGCGAAAAATCGTTAAACATATTGCTGCGGGTCTCGGGCATGGCACGCTCCAGATTCATTTCGTTCAAGCGTCATTTCGTTCCCTTTATGTTGCGCGTTTTCGGGTTTGCCGCAAGCGCAAACGGGGCGCCTTGACCTCGTGATCGCCGCGTCGCATCACCGCCGTAGATTTCAGCCAGATTCGGGCGATGCTGCTTCTCATTCCCTATCCCGTCATCAATCCGGTCCTCGTAAACATCGGCCCGCTGCCGATCCGCTGGTATGCGCTCGCCTATATCGCCGGGATCATTTTCGGCTGGGCCTATGTCCGCCACCTGGTCGGCCGCGACAAGCTCTGGGGCAGCGTTGCCCATCCGACGCCGGCCAGCATCGACGATCTCGTCGTCTATGTCGCTTTCGGCATCATCCTCGGCGGCCGAGCCGGCTATGTGCTGTTTTACAACCTACCGGTCTATCTCGCGCATCCGCTCGAAATCTTCGCCGTCTGGAAAGGCGGCATGTCGTTTCACGGCGGCCTGCTCGGCGCGATGCTCGGCATCGCCCTCTTCGCCC
>JAJXZN010000045.1 GCA_021780015.1 Pseudomonadota bacterium | reverse complement strand
CTTCTTTGACCCGAGCCGGCCATTGCGCTGGATCGACACCATGGGTGCGAAACAGCGCCACCGCCAGCCGGTCCATGCCGAAGGCGATACAGCCGGTGTGCGCGACCTCGCCTTCGTGATCGCGGAGGCCCCAGGTCACGCCGAAATGGTCGCGATGATAATTGAAGCTCATGCAGGCCGTCGGCGAATCCTCGGCCCGCACGGGGATGAGCAATTCAAATTTCAGCGCCTGCTGGATCTGCGCCACTGCCATCATCTGACCGGTGCGACCGAAGAAAGGATCGCTCGCCGGCGCGACCGAATAAGGCAGGCCAAGCTCATCCGCCATGCCTTTGGCGCGCTCGATCCAGCGTTCGCGGAAGGCGCTCACTTCGTCTGCCGAACCGATACAGACATATTCGCGCATTCGGAAGGATTGCAGCCGGTCGATATCCTGCGACGGCTCGTGGCGAAAACAGTCGGCCGCGACATCGAAAGCATAACCGCCGCGCGGCGCCGGCCCGCGCGCGGCCGCGATCGGATAGATCGGATAGCAAGCGGCAGGCGTCAGCACGAGATCGGCGGAGGAAAGCGCCTGCGTCCAGTCGCCGCCCTGCTCCGCCCGCGCCGCTGCAGCGCGGATATCCGCCTCCGAGCCATGCAAGGCACAAACGCAACCGAGAAGATTGGGAAAGCTCTTCAGATAGCCATTCTTCTCAAGATCGCCCCGGCTCATCACCGGCGGGAAACGCATGACCTCCGCACGCGGATCGCGTTGGCGCGAAATGAAAACGGCGAGCTTTTCGACGATCGCCTCATAGGCGCCGGTGCGGCCGTAGACGCCCTCGACACCCATCGGCCGCCACAAGGTCTCGGCCAAAGTGCCGAGCGGATCGCGCGCCGGCGTCACATCCTTGAAAGCAGCACCCATCATTCGCTCCGCAGCGACGTCGGGATGCCGCTCATCAGCGCCGACATCGAAACATTGGCAAGGATGCGATCGTTGTTGATCATGATCGGCGCGGAGAGAATATCGCGCAGATGCCGCCCGAGCGTGAATTCGCCATCGTTGCGATAGCCGGCAAGGCCAGACGCCCGCATCGCACTCAAGACGGTCGCGACGGCGAGTTCCGAGGCATCGACTTTGGTCAGTGTAATCGCCGTTTGAAAATCAAGGCTCGCGAGCGCCGCGCGATCGTCGGCAATCGCCTCGAAGCGTGCCAAGCTTGAGGCGACCAGCCCGCGCAACGTTTGCAGCGTCGAACGCGCCTTGGTGAAATGCGCCGCCCCGGGCGGCAGCGTGCCGCCGGATTGCCGAGCCGCTTTGCGGATGAAACCCTGCGCCCGCGCCACGGCATCGGCGGCAATGCCGGCCCAGACGCTTGCCCATAGCAGATGCGAAACCGGCTGCATCGTTTGCGCATGAATGCGTTCGTACGGCTCTGGCACGATCTGTTCGCGTTTGCCGCATGCCTTCAACATGAAGCCGGCGCTGGCTGCGCCCCGCATGCCGAGCGCATTCCACCCCGACAGAGGCTCAAGCACATAATCGCTTTTGACAAAGGTCGCGAGGACTTGATCAGAGCTCGGCGCATCGTCGGCGCGCCGTGCCGTCGTGGCAATTACGTCGGCCTCGGCGCCGTAAGAGATGACGGTGGCCGCGCGCGTCAACGTAATGTCCGCACCGTTGCCTTCTATCGGCGCAGCGCTGGCGCGCACATTGCCGCCATTCTGGCCCTCCGTTGTCGAGGAGGCGAAGAGAAGTTGTTCTTCGGCAATCCGCCGTATCAGGTCTTTATGCCACGCGCTTGCACCGGCATGGCGGACCACGCAGGCTGCGGCGCTGTGATGCATGGCGAAGACCATGCCTGTTGCGGCGCAGGCCTGCCCCAGCCGATAGCAGGCATCGGCAATGTCCGTGAGAGCCAAAGCCTCGCCGCCGAATTCGCGCGGCACGGCAAGCCCCAACAGGCGGCTCTCGCGCGCAGCCTTGATGGCGGCGGTTGGAAATCGCGCTTCGCGGTCGACGCTAGCGGCTTCCGCCGCGGCGATCTTGGCGACGGCCTCAACGCGGCTGGCGAGATCGGCGACAGGTTTCATCGCAGCAATCGCGTCTTGATCCTGACGCTGGACATTGTGGGCCGTCATTTCCAATCCGATCCGCCGTTCGCAGTTCGCGCCGTCAGCTTTAGCGTTTTATGGTTCTAATTTTAAGCAAAATGTCCAGGAATGCTCGTCATTTGTCTCTTATAGTTGCTTGTTATGCGATCTGTAGTTAACCGACCATCCGACGATTGTCGGGAAATGGATTGGTATTCATGATTAATGCCTACAATTTTATTTGTATTGGCTGTTTTTATTCCCTAACGTTTTGACCGATGCATGGAGATCTTCATGAATGCACAGACCTCGCCGCGGGAAAAATTGGTTAGCCTCGTCGCCGATATATTAAAACGCAACGGCATCGAGCGGCCGGTTGACACCCAAGCAGACCTCATCGGCCAGGGGCTGACATCGGTCGACATGGTGCATCTGATGCTCGCGATCGAAGCCGCCTTCGACCTCACCATTCCGCAATCAGGCCTGACGCCGGAGAATTTCCGTTCGATCGCAACGATCGAGACGCTGCTCGGCACGCTGACGCCCGCCGAAGCGACGCCCTAAGCGCTATCCGGCGGCCTGCGTGACGAGTTTCGTGACGAGATAGTCCTGGATCGCCTCGCTGCCGCCTTCGCGGCCATAGCCGCTGTCCTTGATACCGCCGAAGGGAAATTCAGGCCAGGCCACCTGCGTCTGGTTGATCGCCAGCATTCCCGCCTCCAGGCGAGCCGTCAAAGCCGCGCTCGTCGCTGCCGAACGCGTGAAAGCATAAGACGCCAGCGCATAGAACAACCGGTTTGACTCTGCCAAAGCTTCGTCGAGAGCGTCGAATGCATTGACCAATGCGAGCGGCCCGAACGGCTCTTCGTTCATCGCCCGCGCCGAAAGCGGCACGTTGGCGAGCACCGTCGGCGCGAAGAAATAGCCCTTGTTGCCAAGCCGCTGGCCGCCCGTGCGCAATTCGGCACCCTTGCTGACGGCATCGGCGATCAGCGCCTCCATCGCTTCGATGCGGCGGGGGTTGGCGAGCGGACCGAGCTGTGTGTGAGGCGCCGTACCCTCGCCGATCTTCAAGGCTTGCGCCGCGGCGACAAAGCGATCGAGAAACGGTTCGAAGATTTTCCGTTGCACCAAAAAACGCGTCGGCGCCGTGCAAACCTGGCCGGCGTTGCGGTATTTGGCGGCGACGAGGAGCTTGACCGCCAAATCCATATCCGCGTCGTCGAAGACGATGGCAGGCGCATGGCCGCCGAGTTCCATGGTGATACGCTTCATGTGCCGCCCGGCGAGCGCCGCAAGCTGTTTGCCGACGGCGGTGGAGCCGGTGAACGATATTTTTCGGATCGTCTCGTGCGGGATCAGATAATTCGAGATTTCTGCCGGCACGCCATAAATGAGATTGACGACACCGGTGGGGACGCCCGCATCGACGAGAGCGCGGATCAGTTCCGCCGGCGAGGCCGGCGTTTCTTCCGGCGCTTTGACGATGATCGAACACCCGGCGGAAAGCGCTGCCCCGAGCTTGCGGACGATCTGATTGAGCGGAAAGTTCCACGGTGCAAAGGCAGCGACCGGACCGACCGGCTCTTTCAGTACGAGATTGGTGATATTCGGCCCCCGCGCCGGCACGATGCGGCCGTAGGCGCGGCGGCCCTCTTCGGCAAACCAACCGAGCGTGTCCGCCGCAGCAAGAACCTCGATCCGCGCCTCGGTCAGCGGCTTGCCTTGTTCCCGCGTCATCGCCAAAGCGACGCGCTCCAGCCGTTCGCGCAGAAGCTCGGCAGCGCGGCGCAGCATTTTGCCGCGTTCGAAGGCCGAAATGTCCCGCCAAAGGGCAAAGCCCTTTTTGGCCGCGGCCAGCGCCAGATCGAGATCGCCGATTTCCGCATGGGCGACCGCGCCGATCACCTCTTCTGTCGCCGGATTGACGACCGGAATCGTTCGCCCGCGGGCGCCGGGCCGCCAGGCGCCGTCGATCAGAAGCTGGACGTCAGGATAATCTTCGGCCATGCAATTCCCCTGGTTGAGCGACGCCGCAATTTATCGCGCTTGCGCGACGAAACAAATTGCGGCTCTTTTAGCTTCGATGAAATTTCCCGCATGAGGCGATATGGGCAATCTCGACGGTCTTCGTATTCTCGTTCCGGAGAGCCGGCAGCTTAATCTTTTCGCGGGCATGATCGAAGAAAACGGCGGCCGCGCGATCCGCTGCCCGCTGGTGCAAATCCTCGACCTCGACGATAGTCGCGCGGCCGAAGCTTGGATCGACAAATTGATTGGTGGCGTCTTTCAGGACGTCATCTGGCTGACAGGCGAGGGCCTGCGCCGACTCCTCGCGATCGCCAAACGCGCGGGACGCGATACGGCCTTCGTCACCGCGCTCGGAAAAATCCGCTCGATTACGCGTGGGCCGAAACCGGCGCGGGCGCTCCACGAAATCGGTCTTGCACCGGGGCTCACCGCGCCGATCCCGACATCGGACGGCATTATCGAAGCGCTGGCGCCGGAGGAGATAGCCGGACGATCCATCGGCATTCAGCTTTATCCAGGCGAGGGCACCGCGCCGTTGCTTGCAAGCCTGCGCGCGCGCGGGGCCGTGCTCACCCCGGTCACGCCCTATCGCTACGCCTCGCAAGCCGAGACGGGGCAAGTTATCGCCGCGATCGAAGAGATGATTGCCGGCCGCATCGACGTCGTCGCCTTCACGAGTTCGCCCCAGGTCGAGCGGCTCTTCGCCGTGGCGCGCGACGCCGGGCTTGAACCGAAACTGAGAGAAGCCTTCGGGCGGATTGGCGTCGCCTCGATCGGCCCGGTGGTCGAGGAAACGCTGCATCGTCTTGGTATCGTCACCATCGTGCAGCCGCAAAGTACCTTCCA
>JAJXZN010000171.1 GCA_021780015.1 Pseudomonadota bacterium | reverse complement strand
GCGCGCGTCGCGGCGGCAGCGTCCAACACCGTCGCGTGCGCCGCCGCCGTGAGCGCGTGGAAGCGCGCGGAAAAAATCGGGTCCATCAGCGTCAGCGCCTCCGCGACGCGTTCCCGCGCCTCATCCGGAGAGAGGCCGCCGGCAACGAGCCGGCTCTCTTCTTCCTCTCCTTCCTCGGCGATGGCGAACATTCTCTCTGTCGCGTCGAGGGGCGAAAGCCCGGTGAGATCAGGCAATCTCAGTTTCGCTTCCTCCTGCGTTTGGGCCCCGAAGTTCGCAAAAACCTGACCCTCGGAACCGGCATAAGAGAAGATGCGCACCGGCTGGCCGTTCACGGCGCGCGCCCATGCAGCGAAATCGCTGACCCGATGGCTGCCGAAATACTGGACACGTCGAAGCGTTTCATCAAGCGGGAAAACAACTGATCGAATCTTCGCCCGGTCTCGTATTTGGTTTCGACGGTATCAGGATGAGGCAGGTACGTGCTGACGGCCAAGACCCAACCGCTGACGGACGGCGAAACGAATATCCAGCGCTCGGGATCGCGCGGCGCGCTATGGTAATGGACGGCCCCGAGGCCGGATTCCCAATTGGCCGGCGTCGCCCCTTCGGCTCCGATCGCATCGAGGACGGCAGCTGAATCGAAGGTCTTCACCGCGAACCAGGAGACCTTATATCCAAACGAATCCGGATCATCTGGCGTCTGGTCGAACGTGGTCATCAAAATCCTCAGCTTCTGTAAGCGAGCTGCCAGGCCAGCGCCGGCGATCGTGGCACAGCCGGCTGACTCTTTTAAGTCACCGATCCTGCGCTTCAGCCATTGTCCGGGCCTTTATTCTTGACACGAAGTTCCGCCAACAGCGCCCTCAAGTCCCGCCGGCGCTTCTGCGCCTCGCGCAGATGCTTATCAATCTCGCGCAATTTCGCCTCGACATGCGGAATGATGGCGTCCGGATTTTTCCATCGCTCCGGCGGCATGGCCAGAAACGTGGCAATCTCCTTGAGCGAAAAGCCGAGGTGCTGTGCCCGCTCGATGATGCCGACGATTTTCACCGTATGAGCTTCATAGTCGCGGTAGCCGTTGGCGCCGCGGCTCGCAGGCGGCAGCAGGCCCTTGGCTTCGTAGAAACGCAGCCGCGACGTGCTCACTCCGGCCCGCTGCGCGACTTCACCGATCCTCATGTTGACCTTCAATCTAGGTTGAAGGTTTAGGATGCCTCCATTCGACCGGATGTGGCAAGTGGAGCGCGCAGAATGAGCAGAGTTTTGGTGACCGGTGGTTCGGGTTTTCTCGCCGGCCATGTGATCGTCGCGCTTCTGCGCAACGGCCATGAGGTGCGCGCGACTTTGCGCGATCTTGGCCACACCGAAGAGGTGAAAGCCAATGTGCGCGCGGGCGGCGCCGATCCCGAACACGGCCTCAGCTTCGTTGCGGCCGATCTCACACGCGATACGGGGTGGGATGCCGCGGTTGCGGGCTGCGATTATGTCCAACACGTCGCCTCGCCGCTGCCGGTTGCCTTACCCAAAGACGAAGACGAACTGATCCGTCCGGCGCGCGAGGGCACGTTGCGCGTGCTCAGGGCGGCGCGCGAGGCGGGCGTCAAGCGGGTCGTCCTCACCTCGTCGTTTGCCGCCGTCGGCTATGGCTACGGCAATCGCGCCGAGCCGTTCACCGAGGCCGACTGGGCGAATATCAAGAGCCCGGAGGTCAGCGCTTATCCCAAGTCCAAGGCGCTGGCCGAGCGCGGCGCCTGGGAGTTCATCAAAAGCGAAGGCGGCGCCTTGGAACTCGCTGTGATCAATCCGGTCGCCATTTTCGGGCCGCTCCTGGGAAAGCAGGCGGCCGGTTCGGTGCAGATCATCCAGCGGATGCTCGACGGCAGGGTCCGCGCCGCGCCGCGCCTGGGTTTCGGCCTCGTCGACGTCCGTGATGTCGCCGATCTGCATCTTCGGGCGATGCTCGATCCGAAGGCCCGGGGCGAGCGTTTTATCGCCGTCGCGGGCGAACCGATGTGGATGATCGATGTCGCCCGCGTTCTGCGCCAACAGCTTGGGCCCGCGGCCGCGTCCACGCCGACGCGCGAGATGCCGGATTGGCTCGTGCGGTTGCTCGCCCGGTTTATTCCCATCCTGCGCCATGCCGTGCCGCAGCTCGGCATTCTGCGTCGCGCCTCCAATGCCAAGGCGCGGGCGATGCTTGGCTGGTCGCCGCGGCCCAATGAGGAGATCATTGCGGCGACCAGCGAAGCGCTGCTGCGGCTCGGTCTGGTCAAGCCGCGCGCCAGCTGACGGCACACCGCCCCCGCAATCATCATGCGGTCACATTGCGCTTCTGTTCTATGGTCAAACCAGGGAGGAGCGCATGAGCACGGACAATAGCTATCTCGCCATCTTTCTCGGCAGCAAGACAAGTCCGCGGATGCAGGCTTGGAACGCGCTTCCCGAGGCCGAGCGATATGCAAAGGCGCAAGAAGGGATCGCCGCTTGGAAGGCGTGGGGTAGAGACGCATCAAGCCGCGATCGTCGGCATGGGCGGTCCGCTCGGCAAGACGAAGAAGGTCTCCGCGCAGGGCATCGAGGATGCCAGCAATGCGATGGGGGCCTATACAATCGTGCGCGCGGATTCGCACGAGGCGGCGGCCAAGCTCTTCGAACACCATCCGCATTTCACGATTTTTCCGGGCGAGTCGGTCGAGATCATGCCGATCCTGCCGATCCCCGGCCTATAAGCGCCGATGCCGCAGATTGTTCAGCGATCGGCCCCGCTCGGCCTCTTGAGCCTTGTCCTCGTGTCGCATCCGGCGCGCGCCGACGATGCGACGCGAGAACTGCTTGACGAGGTCCGCCATTCCTTCACGCTCGACGGAAAACCGATTCCGCCGGAGATTTTCCGCGACATAGGCGACGGCAACCTTGCCGATAGCCTGCCGATCCGCGTCACGATCGACGTCAAAGCCGCCGTCGGCAGCAATCTCTATGGCGATGAGATCACGCCGGCCGGCCCCGGCTGGATAGCGCAGCGTCCGGCCGACAAAGCGAGCCTTAACGGCACTGACGAATATGCCTATCATTACGTCGGCGCGACGGCGAACGGCCTGCTTGTCGTCCTCGCCAGCGCCAATAAAGGCGGCTCCGGCACCTTCGTCACCTTGCATATCCTCGATCTCGCCGCCGCCAAAGCCTTCACGCCCGAGGGCCAGGTCTACGAGCGCATCAATGTGACGGCGCTGCGCGATATCTCGCTCGGCGACCGTTGGTACGGCACGGCACGGATCGCCGGCAATACGATCATCGTGACGACGACGCGCTCAGGGCCAACCGACGACAGTGGCAAGGCGCCGGTGATGAAAGTGGAGGCAGGGCGGCCGCAAGGGTGACCGGGTTCCGCTTGTACCTCCTATCGTGCTTCGGCCGCGGACCGTTCCTCGATCGCATCGACGCGATCGGGATAGAAAGCGAGATAATCTTTGATCGCGGCCATGGCCGGATGCGGATGTTCGTAGGTCCAGACCGCATTGGCCGCCTCGCGGCCGTCCGCCGCCAAGGTGAAATAGCTGGCATCGCCCTTATAGGGACAATAGCTCGCATGCTCCGTCCGCCGCAGCAGCGCCATATCCGCATCTTTTCGCGGAATGTAGAGAACGGCCGGATAGCTCGCCTCTTTCAGCGTCAGCGCCGCGCGCGTATCGGCGACGACATGGCCGGCGAAACGGACAACCACATGGTTGGCGTTGCGAGTCACAATGATCGGATGATCGGGGCCGGGGATTTTGACGGGCTTTGCGGCTTCGCTCATGGCATCGCCTCCTGCTTTGGACGGACACATGGGGCAAGAGGTGTTGGTTGCAGTCCGCGGCGTCAAGGCGGGGCGGTTTGGACTTTGCCGAAAGAATCCGTTTTAACGGGGATCGAGAAACGCGGACAGTCCCGGCCATGGCGATCACGATCTACGGCATCAAGAATTGCGACACGATGAAGAAGGCGCGTGCTTGGCTTGACAGCCACGGCGTCGATTATGCCTTCCACGATTACAAGACCGCCGGCATCGATCGCGCCCATCTCGAAAAATGGACCAAAGTCGCGGGATGGGAAACGATGCTCAACCGGGCGGGGACGACCTTCCGCAAATTGCCGGATGCCGACAAGGCCGGTCTCGATCGCGACAAAGCGATCGCGCTGATGCTCGAACATCCGTCGGCGATCAAGCGCCCCGTGCTCGAATTCGGTGGCGACAAAGTGCTCGTCGGATTTCAGCCGGCGCTTTACGAAGCGGCGGAAATCGCAAAGGGCTAGAGCATCGGACGAAAAGTGCGAAGCAGTTTTCGGTCCAATCCGCTGCGATGGGAAAGACGTCCGACACTCTCGTGTCGCCGCGGCACATGGGGGCTCTGCGCCCTAGCTCAACGCTGGCTGAGCGCGCGCGCAAGGTAGTCGGCGAAGGCGCGCGCCGCGGGCTTCGTCGCGCGCCCGGCCGGAAAAACCGCGTGAACCTCGGCGCTCTCCATCTGCCAATCCGGCAAAACCTGTACCAAAGCCCCGCTCTTGATTTCCGCGAGACAGCCCCAACGGCCGGTCGAGACGATGCCGAGGCCGGCGACTGCGGCGGCGATTGCGCCCTCATTGGCCGAGATCGTCAGCCGGCTTTCGATGCGGGCGATGACGACCTGATTGTCGCGGCGCAGGGTCCAGGCGCCAGCGTCGAGGCCCGTGGGCCCGAGAATGATGGCGTGATCGGCGAGATCAGCCGGCGTCGTCGGCGTGCCGGCCTTTTCGAGATAGGCGGGCGCAGCGACCAGCATGCGCTGGACCGTACCGATCCGCCGCGCCGTCGCGCTGGTATCGGGCAGCGGGCCGAAGCGCAGCGCCACATCGACGCCTTCGCCGAGTAAATCCTGACGTTGGTCGTTCATCAAAAGGTCGATGCGCAGGGCGCGATGGGAGGCGATGAACGGCGGCAGCCGCGGGATCACCTCGCGCACGGCGAAACTCGACGACAGGCCGACGCGCAGAAGGCCGCGGATTTCGCCGGTGCCGCGCGCGGCAT
>JAJXZN010000185.1 GCA_021780015.1 Pseudomonadota bacterium | reverse complement strand
TGCCATTCTTCTCATCACCGTCGCCGCCTTCGGCTTTGTCTATCAGCTCCAGTCCATCGCCATGGAAGCGGGCGCTTCGGCCGGGCACGCGTCCCTTTATATTTCCGCCCTCGCCATCTCGATATCCGTCGCGCGGCTCTTCACGGGTGTGGCGATGGACCGTCTCCGGCCCGAGCCTATGGAAGGCGCGGCGGATTTTTGCGCCGTCGTCGCGGCGCACCGCGCGCAGGGTGACGGGCGTGCCATCGTCCAGCGTGACGGGCAGCGCGAAGGTCGAAAAATCGGGCCGTTTGGCATCCATGCGCCTTGAATATAAGCATGGGCTGCGGCGGACGATTGGGCAAATCGCACGAGGCCGCGGCCCATGTTAAGCTCAGTGGCCATGCCGGATGACCCCGCCCTGCCCCGCGCCTGCGGCGCCTGCTCGCTCTGCTGCAAGCTGCTGCCGATCGCGGCGCTCGATAAGCCGCACGACCGATGGTGCATGCATTGCCGGCCAGGCGCCGGCGGCTGCACGATCTATGACAGCCGGCCGCAGACCTGCCGCAGCTTTTCCTGCCATTGGCTGGCGGATGCGTCGTTCGGCGACCATTGGGCGCCGCTGAAAGCGAAAATGCTGGTGCAGGTCGCGCGTGTCGACGACGCCGCCTATGAATGTTTCGTCGATGTGCACGTCGATCGCGGCGGCGCCGATGGCTGGCGCGAAGAGCCTTATGCCGGGGATCTGCGCCGCTTCGCCGCCGCGCCGCGCACTTTGGTCCGCGTCTTCCAGGGCAGCCGCACGTTCATCGTGCGGCCGCATGAGACGCTCGAAATCCGGCGCGGCTGAAAGCCTCAGCTCTTCTTCACATAAAGCGCGCACCAGCCGGAAGGGCTGATCGTGCCGTCGACGACCTGGCAGGAGCTTGGTGCCTGGAAATGCGCGCAGCCGTCGCAGCGCTGGTCGCCCTTGGGCGAATTCTGATATTGCGCCGCCGCCTGTGTGATTTTCTGCTGCGCCCGCGCCCGCATCGGCATCAGCCCGACAGCGGCGGCGCTGGCGACAAAGGCCGCGCCGCTGAGCAGCATCCGGCGCGACAGCGCCTCGCTCTCGAGCGCCTGAGCTTGAACGCGACACGAACTGGGTCTGGAAGTTTTCATCGGCTGGCTCCTCCGCGTTTCCGTCGGCGGCGAGGAACGATGCTTTTAGAACAGCTATAAATTCCCCTCGCGCGGGCGTTAACGCGGCAGGAGGCGTCCGGTTCCGCCATCGCGCCGGTTACGCCGGCGCCTGCACCCGTTCGCGCAGATGCTTGCGCCAGACATAAACGGCAAGGACCGCGACGGGCGCGCCGATGAGCGCGGTCGCGACGAAGAAATTGGTGAAGCCGAGCCGTTCGATGAGAAAGCCGGACGTGCCGGCGAGGAAACTCCCCGGCAGCGCGCAGAGCGACGTGAGCAGCGCATATTGGCTCGCGGCATACTCCGTCGCGGTCAGCGTCGACATATAGGTGATGAGCACGATCGAGGCGAAGGCATAGGCGAAACTGTCGATGCTGACCGTTGTCGCAAACAGCCAGAACTCATGCCCGTGGCCGCCGTGGGCGGCAAGATAGGCCAGCGCCAGATGCGAGGCCGAGGCGAAGACCGTCCCAATGATCAGCGTCGCCATGAGGCCGATGCGCGTGATGACGAGACCGGCGAGAAAGGTGCCGCCGAGCGCGACCCAGAAGCCGAAGATCTTTGTCACCGTGGCAATGTCGGAATCGGAATAGTGCAAATGCTTGAACAAAGGCATCGCCATCGCGCTCGACACATAGCCCGGCATGCGGAAACCGGCGACGAGCAGCAGGATCGGTATGCCCATCGGGCCGAGACGGGTGACGAGTTCCTTGATCGGCGCGATGATCGTCTCGAGGATGTTGCCCGCCGCGGCATGGGCCTTGAGATCCGAGGGCGGCTCGGGCGCGGCGAGTGCGGCGATCATGCCGGGCGCCATGCAGGCCGCCATGCAGAGATAGGCGGCGCGCCAGCCATAGGCATCGGCGAGATAAAGCACGCCGGCGCCGGAGACGAGATTGCCGATGCGCCAGCCGATCTCCGACCAGGACGACATGAGGCCGGCGCGCTCGGCCGGTGCCACGGTGATGCGCCAGCCGTCGATGACGATATCCTGGGTTGCGCCGGCAAAGCCGAGCGCCAGCGAAAAGACGATGGTCCAGGCGAGCCAATGCGCGGGATTGCCGAAGGCGACACCGGCCAAGGCCAGCGTAACGCCGATCTGCGACACCACGATCCAGCCGCGGCGGCGCCCGAGCAGCCGGCTGAAGAGCGGCGCGTCATATTGATCGAGGAACGGCGCCCAGACGAATTTGAACTTATAGGCGAGCGTCAATTCGCTCATCAGGCCGATGAGGCCGAGCGGCACTTTGGCTTCCGAAAGCCAGGCCGATTGGGAGACATAGACGAGCAGGAACGGAATGCCGGAGCTGAAGCCGAGGCCGAGCATGGCGCGGATGCGCGCGTCCGCGGCGAGATCGCGCAGCGACAGCGCGTCCTTCGGCTTCGAGGCTGAGATTTGCTCCTGCATGAAGGTTTCCGGCTTCTCGCCGCATCGTTAGCGGGTTTTTCTGACAATTGCCCGTTCTTAGCCGCAGGCCGCGCGTTGGCGGAGCCCGGCGGACGCACCGGTGCCGTTCGGTCTGGGATTTTCCATTTTGCGGAGGCGGCCGGCCATGCGGATCGCTTGAACCTGCGATCCGCGTGTATGCGGCGCTATGCGTTAGGCTGCAGCGGCCATGCGCCGGAGATGCGCCGTCACGCCGCCGCTCAGTTCATCCCAGCGACGACCACCAGCCGCTTGACCTCGCCGGCGCGATAGGCGTCGAGAAAGGCTTGGTAATTGCGGAACGAGATGCAGCCGTTGGAATCGCCGCGCGGCCCGAGCATGAATCGATGGGCAAGGAGGCCGACGCGGCCGTAGGGGTCGCCGCCGACGGGGATCAACCTGAGTGCGGCAACACCGTGGAAGAGCTGTTCGCGCGGCCGCAGATCGTAGATGCCGGGCGGCGTCGGGCCGCGCATTTTCTCGCGGACATAGTGCGGATCGTCGAAAGCTTCGCCAAGTCCGGAATGGGCTTCAAGCCGGCGCCCGTTCGGCAGGTAGACCGTGTGGGTCGAGATATTATAGACGGCGGTAAATTGGTCGTAGGGAACGACGGCGGCCGACGGCCGGGTTCCTTCGACGACGCCATCTTCCGATTCCGCGTAAGCCAGCGCCTGGCCGCTTGGATGGTTGATGCCGCCGAAAAGCTTGTCGAAGAAGGAATTATGCCCCGGCGGCGGCTCGGGGGTGGCGGCGGCGACTTGGGTCGTTTGCCTCGGTTGCGGCGCTTGGCGTACGGCGACGCGGGCATGATCTTCGGCTTCGGGCACGACCAGTCCCGAGGGACGCGGCGCCGGCAGCGGAACACTCGAAACCGTGTGCGAGGACGGCGGCAGCGGTGCATTGGCAGCGAGATCCTGATCGGGAAGGACATTGTCCTTCGCCGGCGTCTCGTCTTCGGCCGAAGCCACTTCATCGCCCGGCAGATGCGTTGTGGTCAAAGATTGCGGCATCACCGGCGGCAGCGGCACGGAGGCGACTTGCGCCGGCGCCGGGGCCGCCGCGATTTGCGGCGCCGAGACGGCTTCCGGATCGGGACCGAAGGTCGGCGCTAAGGGCGCGCTCTGCGCGAACGAGGCGCGCGCCGCCTTCAGCGAAAACGTCGGATCGATAAAGGGGCTGTAGACATTGGCCGCGACACGTTCGGGCGCGGCGGGCGTTTCAACGGCTTGCGCGACTTGCGGCTTGACGAACTGCGGCGCTTCGACCGTCGGCGCCTCGACGGGGAGTTCGACCACGCGGAACTGCGCATCGGGATGGACGTAGATGATCCAGGCGCCCGCCAGAATCGCAAGGCCAAGGACAATCGCGCCCGGCGCGGCCTCGGAGATAACCCTGCGGAAGAGCCCCCGTCGATTATAGGAGGCAAAATCCTGCGGTGCGTAAGTCCAGTATGTCATCCACCCCGCGTCCTGTACAACTTCACTCTGCGCCTTCTTGCTTGCCTGGACGTGACCCCCTCGCGGTGGTCTCCAGGTTGCCGAGGCCTTATTTGAGGACGTTTTTAGTTAAATGCCGATTAAAGACCTTCCCTTCACGATACGTCTGATTACGGCATTGGCAGGGCAAAGCCGCCAGCAAGTCCGGAGGACGGGCAAATAAGCTCTCTCAATTGATCTACGCCCCCGTACGCCAGCCTTCCAAAAAACCGCCAAGCGGACAAGCACGGAAGCCGCCGAAAGGTGGGTTTGCCGGCCACGGGAGGGCGGAAAGCCGGTCACCGCGGCAGCGATGCAACAGTTAGACAAGGAATCTGACGTTTTTGGCCCCGTGCACCGGCTTAAAACTCGACTTCGAGTTCGGCCATTTCCTCGGGTTCGGCCTGGGCCGCCGCGATCCAGGCCTGCATCGGCGGCCAATCCATGATCGTCGCGCAATAGGCCTTGGCTGCGGGATCGAGCGGGACGTTGTAGGTGATGAAGCGCGTCGCGACCGGCGCATACATCGCATCGGCAATCGTCGGCGTCGGGCCGTAGAGGAACGGACCGCCCCAGCGCGTCAAGCATTCCCGCCAGATCGTCTGGACACGATCGATGTCCGGCTGCGCACCGGCGAAGATTTTGAAATTCTGATGCCGCGCCTTCAGATTCATCGGCAGCGCCGAACGCAGATTGTGGAAGCCGGAATGGATCTCGCCGGAGATCGAGCGGCAATGCGCCCGCGCCGCCTGATCTTTGGGCAACATGCCCGCTTCGGGATGGCGCTCCGCGAGATATTCGGCGATGGCCAGCGTATCCCAGACGCTCACATCGCCTTCGGACAGGCGCGGCACCAGCACCGACGGCGCCAGAAGCAGCAATTCCGCCCGGTTCGACGGATCGTCGAGCGCGACAGGCTGTTCCTCCACCTCCAATCCGGCGAGCTGGCACAGCAGCCAGCCGCGCAACGACCAAGAGGAGTAGTTCTTGCTTGAGATGGTGAGGACAGGCGCCATGACCGCTCCTGAACGCGAACGGGTGAATCTTTGAGCACAC
>JAJXZN010000097.1 GCA_021780015.1 Pseudomonadota bacterium | reverse complement strand
CGACGACCTGCTTCAGCGGCGGGTCGGACACGAGGAAATTGTCGATCATGCAGGGCTGCGAGGGGCTTGAGCAGCCAAGTTCAAGCGGCGTCGGAGCGCGGTTGGCCTCCGAATAGCTGGCGTAGGCCGAAATGTCCGGCGTGATCTTGAAAGTCGCGCCGACGACGGGATTGATCCGATTGAAATTGTTGTTTGCGTTGAGGTTCGGGCTTGCGCCGGTCAGATCGTTGAGATTGATCTGCGCATCGTTGAAGCGGGCGCCGGCGTGCAGCGTCAACCGATCGGTGATGTCGAAATCATCGAGCACATAGATGCCGAGATAGGTGTTCTGCGCGTTGAGATTGACGGGCGAAACGTCGGAGGCCGGCTCGTTGATATAGGTTCCGAGCCCCGTAACGACGAAATTCGTGGCAAGCGCGCCGATCTCGCTATTGCCGACGAAATGCGTCCAGCCGTGATCGACGCTGACGCCGGCTGTCAACGTATTGTGGTGGCCGAAGATTTTGTCATCATAGGTCAATTGCGCGGTGGCGCCGGTGCTTTCGGTATGCGTCCAGTTGCGGTCGATCTCGCCGTAGAGCGAGCCGGCGGGCAGGGTGTCGGGGATGGCGGTCGGGTTGCCGTTGTTGCAAAGCGTCGCGCCGCCGCAGGATTGGAAATTGCTGATGTTGCCGTCGACATGCGCCTGGCCGTAATTGCGAAAATAGATGTCGCCGTTGAATTTGAGCTTGTCGTTGATGTGCGACTCGTCCGAGAGCGTGATCATCTCGGCCGTCGTATTGGTCGTCTGCGGCGTCGTAAAAACCGAGGCCGGGTTTTGCTGCGACAAAATCAGCGGCGTCGAGCCGGCGACGCCGAGGCCATCGGCGCCCCCCGTCATGCTCAAATGGACTTCGTTGCCTTCGGCGCGATAGCCGACGTCGCCATAAGCGCGCTCGACATCCGACTGGCCGAAGTAACGGTAGCCGTTGGTCCGCACGCCTTCGGTCGCGACGTAATAGGCCCAATTGCCCTTGTTGACGCCATATTGGGCCGAGCCTTGAACCGTGTAATCACTGCCGCCCTGCAGGTCGAATTCGGTGCCCTGCCAGGTGAAGCCGTTCTTCATGTTCATGACCACGGCGCCGGCGAGCGCATTGAGGCCGAAGACCGGATTGCCGGTGACGATCTGCGCGGTATCGATCGCAACGGTCGGGATCAGGTCCCAATTGACCACGTCGCCGTAGGATTCGTTGATGCGCACGCCGTTCATATAAACGGCGAGACCCTGGGGCGTGCCCGGTACCGGCGAAGCGGTCTCGCCACGAAAGTTGAGCGATTGGGCCAAAGGACTGCCGATCGAATCGGTTGTCGAGACGCCGGGCGTCCGGCGCGCCATATCCTCGGTGATCGTGCTTTGACTGAGAGTCTCGATCTGCTGACTGTCGAGGGTCTGGGTTTCGTTGGGCACGTTCAACGCGCTGGTGCCGGCGCCAAGCGGCGCCGTCGCGACGACCTCAACCGTCGGAAGCTCGCCGCCGGCCTGCTGCGCAAGCGCCCGGGGCACAAAGACAAGGCTCGATGAAAACCCGACCAGAAACGCGGATGCAAATAAAGCGCGCGAATGCGCGAGATCAATCGACATAAATCCCCCCACAGCATGAGCGCAGATCGCGGCGGCGCTAAATCCCCGCCGCCTCGCCGCTTTCTCGATTGCGAAGGGTAAACACGGGCCCCGGGCGCCGCTAGTGCAATCCCGCAACATCGTCACGTAAAGCATTGATATTATTTAGAAAATGTCGCGACCTATTTGGAAAAAATCTCGCCGTTTCCGGGAAAACGCGGCGCTTGAGACTTCCAAATTTTGAACTTGCGCGCAGCGCGCAGTGACGGCTTCCGCGGCCTTCACCGATTGCGAAAGTTTGGTGAAACGTGCGGTTTTCAGCTTCGGAACCGGCCTTTGTTCGGTTAGAAAGGCGCCGCCGAGGCCTTTGACGGACGATCCATGAACAATCACAAACCAAAATGGCGGCGGGTCGTCGTCAAGCTTTCAGGCGAGGCTTTGATGGGCCAGGCGAGCCACGGGCTTGATGCGCGCACGGTCGAAGCGATTGCCGCCGATCTCGCCGCGGCAGCGCGGCTCGGGGTCGAGACCGGTGTCGTCGTCGGCGGCGGCAATTTCTTCCGCGGCATTGCCGGGGCCGAGACAGGCATCGAGCGCGCGCGTGCCGATTCGATCGGCATGCTGGCGACGGTCATGAATGCGCTCGCTATGGAGCACGCGATCGAAAAACAAGGCCAGACGGCGCGCGCCTTGTCCGCCGTCGCCATGCCGTCGCTCTGCGAGCCTTATTCGCGCCAAGCGGCGCTGCATCATCTTGGCAAGGGACGCGTCGTTGTGCTCGCTGGCGGCACCGGCAATCCGTTTTTTACGACCGACACCGGCGCGGCTTTGCGGGCGGCGGAACTTTCGGCCGATGTGATCTTGAAGGCGACGCAGGTCGATGGCGTCTACTCCGACGATCCCAAGCGCAATCCGGATGCCAAGCGCTACGAAACGCTGACGCATGACGAGGCGATCGCCAAGAACCTCGCCATCATGGACACGGCCGCTTTCGCCCTGGCCCGAGAGACGAAAATCCCGATTCTGGTTTTTTCGATCAAGGAACCAGGCGCCATCTGCGCCGCCCTTCAAGGCAAGGGCCGCGCGACGCTGGTCACGCCCTAGGCGTAACATGGCCCGCTCCTTAGCCAGTTCCTGGGTATGTAACTTGGCGCGGGCGGGGAAATAGCATAGCAAAGCGAAAGATTCTGTGATCATATCCGCCCCCGCCGCAATCCCGCCGGACCGGTGTCGCAAGGCGGATGTGCAGGAGGCGTGGCGAGCCGGCCTGCGGCGCAAATTTCTTCGGGAGCGGAATGCGAAAAGATCAGTTCCGATTTTTCGCAGACACATCCGCTTCCAATTACGATAATCGATCGCGTTCTGTG
Organism: Pseudomonadota bacterium; assembly: GCA_021780015.1. GTDB lineage: Bacteria > Pseudomonadota > Alphaproteobacteria > Rhizobiales > Beijerinckiaceae > Methylovirgula. Next base: position 2,166 of record JAJXZN010000097.1, on the reverse strand, counting down.
CGTTAGGTCGAGGGGGCCCAAACGTATCGCGATCCGGCAAGGTTCAAAATGACGGACGAGTTCGATCTTTCTGATTTGAAGCGCCGCATGCAGGGCGCGATCGCTTCGCTGAAGCATGAGCTTGGCGGACTGCGGACGGGGCGCGCCTCGGCCAGCCTGATCGAGCCGGTGCATGTCGATGCCTATGGACAATCGATGTCGATCAATCAGCTCGCGACGATCAGCGTGCCGGAGCCGCGGATGTTGTCGGTCCAGGTTTGGGACAAGGGCATGGTCGGCGCCGTCGAACGCGCGATTCGCGATTCGAATCTTGGCCTCTCGCCGGTAACCGAGGGCCAGACGCTGCGCATCCGTATTCCCGAGCTCAACGAGCAGCGCCGCAAGGAAATGGTGAAGGTGGCGCACCGCTATGCCGAGGAAGCGCGCGTCGCGGTCCGTCATGTCCGCCGCGACGGCATCGATCATTTGAAGCGCCTGCTGAAAGACAAGCTGATCAGCGAGGACGACGAGAAGCGCCATGCGGGCGAGGTGCAAAAGGTCACTGATCAGCACGTCAGTGAGATCGATGTCGCTCTAGCGACAAAAGAAAAGGAAATTATGCAGATTTGAGCGACGATCCGAAAAGCGCCGGGCGCCTTTGGGCAGGGGTCGGAATCGAGAACCATTGCGGCGGATTGCAGCCAGGGATGATGCGGAGATGATCGGCGCCAAGACTGCAGCGCACGTCAAGCCGGCCCAGACAACGCCCCAGACAGCGGCTTCGCAGCCGAAGCCACCGGAAGTCGGAACCTGGCCGGGCCGCGTGCCGCGGCATGTCGGTATTATCATGGACGGCAATGGCCGCTGGGCCTCGCGCCGCGGCCTGCCGCGCATCGAGGGTCACCGGCGCGGTGTCGAGGCTTTGCGGGCGGCGGTGCGCGCGGCGATCGATTTCGGTCTCGATTATCTTACGGTCTATAGTTTCTCATCGGAGAATTGGAGCCGCCCGGTCGAGGAGATCAGCGATCTCATGGGGCTGCTCAAGCTCTTCATCCGCAACGATCTCGCCGAACTCGGCCGCGCCGGCGTCAAAATCAAAGTGATCGGCACGCGCGCCAACCTCAAGCCCGACATCCTGGCGCTGCTGGAGGAGGCGGAAGCCGCCACCGCCGCCAATAGCGGGCTCAATCTCGTCGTCGCCTTCAATTATGGCGGGCGGCAGGAAATCGCCGCAGCCGCAAGGCTCATCGCCGAGAAAGTCGCGGCGGGCACGCTCGATCCGGCAAAGATCGACGCAGATTTTTTTGCCCGGCACCTCGATACCGCCGGAATTCCCGATCCCGACCTCATCATCCGCACCTCCGGCGAGCAGCGGTTGTCGAATTTCCTGATGTGGCAGGCCGCCTATAGCGAATTCGTCTTTCTGCCGATTCATTGGCCGGATTTCGACCGCGCGGCGCTCGCTGCCGCGCTTGAGGAGTTTTCTGCCCGCGAACGCCGCTTCGGCGGCGTGACCTTGCCGCCGGGCAGTGTTATGCCCGGCCGATGAGCCATTCCGAAGAGGCGTCGGGGGTAACGACGGCGCGGTCCCGACCGCCGCCGACGCTGGGCGCGCGGCTCGCCGACCTCGGCCCGCGGCTCGGCTCAGCCGCCGTGCTGATCGCCGTCGCCGCTTTGTCCTGGTGGCTCGGCGGAATCGTCTTTTTCCTCGTCTGGCTGATCGCCGCGCTTGTCGTTGATTTTGAAGGGCAACGCATCATCGGCGGGGCGCGGCCGTCGCCACAGCTCCTCCTCGGCTCAGACACGCTGATCGCGACGGCGGTTGCGGTTCGCTCGCAAGCGCCGGCGCTTGGGGCCTTGATCCTGCTAGGCGGGGCAGTGGTGACCGGCTATCGGGCGGGACCGGAGCGGCGGCGCTGGGCGGCGCTGGGCGTCTTGTACGCCGGCGCCTTGCTCATTGCCGTGTTGACGCTGCGCAGCTCCTTCCCGTTCGGGCGCTGGTCGATCGGCTGGCTCTTCGCCATTGTTTGGGGGACCGACGCGGCCGCCTATTTCGGCGGGCGGCTGATCGGCGGCCCGAAATTCCTGCCGCATATTTCGCCGTCGAAGACCTGGTCCGGGACAGGCGTCGGCATTCTCGCTGGGGCCTTGATCGGCCTTGGCTTTCTCGTTTTTGCCGCGCAGTAC
>JAJXZN010000209.1 GCA_021780015.1 Pseudomonadota bacterium | reverse complement strand
TCACATTTCGAAACCCCGTGGCAACAAACTTGAACCTAACCCAGCGATGCGATAGGTGATATTGCATTGCACCACATCCGTACTCTGGCGCGGCTGATGCCAGCGACGCGGATGAATAATCTAAAACAAAGAAGGCAGGCTCTCATGCTCGACGCACCAACGCAGGCTCAAACGAGCGGCTCGGCTAAGTTCACCCTTGGTGAAAAGTCGATCGACCTGCCGATCAAGGAAGGCAATATCGGGCCGGCCGTCGTCGACATCAGCAAGCTCTACGCGCAGACGGGCATGTTCACCTACGATCCCGGCTTCACGTCGACGGCGAGCTGCGAGTCGGAAATCACCTATATCGACGGCGACGAAGGCGTGCTGCTTTATCGCGGCTATCCGATCGAACAGCTCGCCGAACACGGCGACTTCCTCGAAACCTCCTACCTTCTGCTCTACGGCGAATTGCCGACGCCGGCGCAGCGCGCCGATTGGGTGCATCGCATCACCCGCCACACGATGGTGCACGAGCAGCTCGCGCGCTTCTTCCAGGGCTTCCGCCGCGACGCGCATCCGATGGCGGTCCTCGTCGCCTGCGTCGGCGCGCTCTCGGCCTTCTATCATGACTCGACGAACATTTCGGAGCCCGGCCAGCGCATGGTCGCGTCGATGCGGCTGATCGCGAAACTGCCGACGATGGCGGCGATGGCCTATAAATATTCGATCGGCCAGCCCTTCGTTTATCCGAAAAACGAACTCGACTACGCGTCGAATTTCATGCGCATGTGTTTCGCCGTGCCGTGCGAGGAATACAAGGTCAATCCGATCATGGCCCGCGCGCTCGATCAGATCTTCATCCTGCACGCCGATCATGAGCAGAACGCTTCGACCTCGACGGTGCGGCTCGCCGGCTCTTCCGGCGCCAATCCGTTCGCCTGCATCGCCGCGGGCGTCGCTTGCCTTTGGGGCCCGGCGCACGGCGGCGCCAACGAGGCAGCGCTCAAGATGCTCGAGGAGATTGGCCGCGTCGAGAACATTCCAAAGTACATCGCCCGCGCCAAGGATAAGAACGATTCCTTCCGCCTCATGGGTTTCGGCCACCGCGTCTATAAGAACTACGATCCGCGCGCCAAGCTGATGCAGAAGACCTGCCATGCGGTGCTCGAAGCCGCCGGCAAGAAGGACGATCCGTTGCTCGATGTGGCGATGGAACTCGAACAGATCGCGCTCAACGATGAATATTTCATCGAGAAGAAGCTCTACCCGAATATCGATTTCTATTCCGGCATCACGCTGAAGGCGATGGGCTTCCCGACCGCCATGTTTACCGTGCTCTTTGCCGTGGCGCGCACCGCCGGCTGGGTTGCCCAGTGGAAGGAAATGATCGAAGATCCGGGCCAGAAGATCGGCCGGCCGCGTCAGCTCTATACCGGCGCGCGCGAGCGCCAATATGTGCCGATCGATCAGCGCGAGTAGGATTTTGGCCGAAGCCGACTTAGCGGTCGATTGTCTCGTCGCCGGGGCCGGCGCGGCCGGCCTTTGCGCGGCGCTGGCGCTGGCCAATTCCGGCCATCGGGTCGCCATCGCCGGCAAGCTGGAGGCGGCGAGCAACGGCCGCACCGTCGCCCTCTTCGAAGGCTCGCTGCGCTTTTTGCGGGCGCAGCAGCTTTGGCCGCATCTCACCGACATCGCCGCGAAGATCGATGCGATCGAATTGATCGACGCGACCAACGCGCCGGTGCCGATCCCGTCCCTGACCTTCGCCGCGGACGATATCGGCCTCAATGCCCTCGGCGCCAATATTGAAGGCGACAAGCTCGTTCTGCGCCTGGCCGATCTGGTGCGCCAGAATCCCGCCATCCATCTCGTCGAGGATTGGATCACCGACATCGCCTATGGCGACGACAATGTAACCGCAGTCCTTGTGTCGGGCGGAACGATTCATGCGAAATTGATCGTGGCGGCCGACGGCCAGCGTTCGATCGTCCGGAAAAAAGCCGGCATCGGCACGCGGCGCTGGACCTATCCGCAGGTCGCGCTGACGGCGCTGCTCGCCCACGAACTGCCGCATCACGATCGCTCGGTCGAGTTCCATACGCGCTCCGGCCCCTGCACGCTCGTGCCGCTGCGGCCGCGCGAGAATGCACCGCAACGATCGAGCCTTGTCTGGCTGATGACACCGCAAGAGGCGGAGCGCCGCCGCGGCCTCGACGCGACCGCGCTTGCTGCGGAAATCGCCCATGAGGCGGAGGAAATTTACGGCGCGATGCAGCTCGACAGCGCCGTCGGCTTCTTCCCCATGGCAGGCATGCGCGCGACGCGTTTCGCCGGCCGCCGCATCGCGCTGATCGCCGAGGCGGCGCACGCCTTCCCGCCGCTCGCCGCGCAAGGGCTTAATCTCAGTTTGCGCGACATCGCCGCGCTTTTGTCCTCGCTCAAGGCGGCAGGGCAAGACATCGGCGCCTTGGCGCCACTGCGCCACTACGCCGAAGCGCGCGAGGCCGACGTCGATATCCGTGTGCGCGGCATCGATATTCTCAATCGTTCCATGCTGTCCGACTTCCTGCCCGTCGATATGGCGCGCGGGCTCGGATTCTTCGCCATGTCGGCGATCGGACCGCTGCGGCGAGCCGCCTTGCGCGAAGGCGTCCTGCCGCCACGCGCGCTTTTCTGAACCGCCGCATCGGACCGAAACGCGCGAAGCGGTTTTTGATAAATCTGATGCGGTCGAAGAGCGTCGAGACGCTTCGAGATGAGGCTCCTGGTTTTAGAGACACGGGTTTGCACCGCCCGCGGTCGTGATAAACTGGCGACCGGAGACCGCCATGCAAATCGCGACCTGGAACGTCAATTCGATCCGGCAGAGAACCGAGCATCTTCTGCGCTATCTGCGCGAAATCGGCCCCGACATCATCTGCCTGCAGGAATTGAAATGTCTCGACGCGGCGTTTCCGCATAGCGAGGTCGAGGCCTGCGGCTACAATATCGCGGTGCATGGTCAGAAAGGCTTCAACGGCGTCGCCATTCTGTCGAAGCGTCCGCTCGAGGTGACGCGCGGCCTGCCCGGCGACGAGAGCGACGAGCATGCCCGCTACATCGAAGCCGTCGTGCCTGATGGCGACGGCGTCATTCGCGTCGCCTCGCTCTATTTGCCGAACGGCAATCCGCCCGAGACGGAGAAATATACTTACAAGCTCGCCTGGATGGACCGACTCGCCGCGCATGCGCGAAATCTTCTGGCGCTTGAAGAACCGCTGGTGCTTGCCGGCGATTTCAACGTCATTCCGGCGGGGCGCGATTGTTTCGATCCGGCCGTCTGGGCCGGCGATGCGCTTTACTTGCCGCAGACGCGCGCGCGGTTTCATACTTTGCTCAATCTCGGCTTCACCGACGCGCTGCGCGCGACGACCGATGCCGGCGGACTTTATACATTTTGGGATTATCAAGCCGGTGCCTGGCAGCGCAACCGCGGCATCCGCATCGATCATCTGCTGCTTTCGCCGCGCGCCGCAGACCGGCTGACCGAGGTTACGATCGACAAAGAACGGCGCGGCGAGGACAAGCCCTCCGATCACGTGCCGATCCGGGCGGCGTTTTGCTGAGCCCGTCGCCGTCCAAAGGTCTCGCGGCAAGGCTTCGCCCGCTTGCCGCGCATCTGCTCGGCGCGCTTATCTGGGCTTTGCCCATCGGCCTCGGATTTGCACTCTGCCTGGAAAGCCCGCCGCTGGTCGAACGCCTGCGCAACCTCGTCTTCGATTACGATCAAGAGATTGAGCCGCGTCCCTATTCGGCGGATGGACCGGTGCGGGTCGTCGATATCGACGATGCGTCGCTTGCGCAGATCGGCCAATGGCCCTGGCCGCGGCGCAGGCTCGCCGATCTTGCCCGCCATCTTTTCGCCCAAGGCGCCGCAGTCGTCGCTTTCGACATTCTCTTTTCCGAGCAAGACCGCGCAACGCCGCAAAATCTGCTCGCGCAATTGCCCGACATTCCGGAACGTAAAAGCCTTGGCGACGCGCTGGCGGCGCGCGGCCTGATCGAGGATCCGAGCTTGCAGCAGGCGCTGGCGCGCGGCCCGAGCGTGCTGACGCTTGTTTTGACCAATGGCAACCGCACCGACGTTCCGGTCAAATCCGGCTTTGCGACCTTGGGCGACGATCCGCGGCCGTTCCTGCCGCATTTTCGCGGCGCCATTCTGCCCCTCGCCGACCTAATGGACAAAGCCGCGGGCCTCGGCGCCATCAATTGGCAGCCGGACCGCGACCTCATCGTCCGCAAAGTGCCGCTGATCTTCACGCAGGGCGCAGGCGATGCCTCGCGCCTCGTGCCGTCGCTTGACGCCGAAATTTTGCGCGTTGCGCAACAGGCCTCGACGATTCTGGTGAAATCCTCGAATGCCTCGAACACTGGCGGCTTCGGCGCCAAGACCGGCATCGTCAACGTCAAGATCGGCGCGCTGCAGATTGCAACGGAGGCCGACGGCGCGGTGCGCGTCCATTATGCCGGCAGTGCGGCGGCACGGCATCTTTCCGCCTGGCGCGTGCTCGCCGGCGAGGTGGCCGATCGCGACATAGCCGGGCGCATCATCCTGATCGGTTCGAGCGCGAGCGCGCTGGCCGATATTCGCTCTACGCCGCTCGAAGCCGCCGTTCCAGGTGTCGATATCCATGCCGAACTGCTGGAGCATGTCCTCTCCGGCACGACCCTGGCGCGGCCGGATTATGCGCCGGGGCTCGAAGCCTTGCTGCTCGTCCTCGGCGGTGCGGTCATGGCGGTGATGGCGCGCTTCACCAAACCGGTCGCAGCCGTCGGCGTGCTATTGCTTTCGCTCGAAGCCCTCGCCTTCGCCAACTTCTATGCCTTTTCGCGCATGGGACTTCTCTTCGATCCGCTGATGCCGGGCGCGACCTGGGTGCTTGCCTATGCGACGATGACGATTGCCGTGTACCGCCGCAGCGAGCGGCAGCGCGAATTCGTCCGCAAGGCATTCTCGCGTTATCTCGCTCCGGCTCTCGTCGAGCGTCTCGCCAAGGACCCAAGCAGGCTCGAACTCGGCGGCGAGGCGCGCGACGTCTCGGTGCTGTTCGCCGACGTGCGCGATTTCACCGGCCGGTCGGAAGGCCTGTCCGCCGTCGAAGTCGTGCAATTCCTCAACGGCGTGCTGACACCGCTGAC
>JAJXZN010000120.1 GCA_021780015.1 Pseudomonadota bacterium | reverse complement strand
ATGACGCCGTAGCCAACCGTCGCCAGGGTTTCGAGGCTGAAGAAAAAGGCGTCGCCCAGCGAACCGGGACGGACATTGTTCACGCTTCCGGGCTGCGCAAGGTAGAGCAGCGCGAAGATGAAGTTGAGCGACAGATCGATCGCCAGAAGCGTTGCGACGAATCGCGGCCAGCTCATGGCGAGCGCGATGTGATAAGGATCGCGCCAGTCGAGTTTGCGCGCATCGCGGCCGCGCAGCACAAAGGCGCCGCCGCGCAGCGTCATGCCCGTCGGCTTGAGCTTTCTCATCTTGTCGTTGGCCATGACCAATCTCCGCCAAGCCGCTTTGGTAGCGGATCGGCGGAGAAAGTCGAGCGCGCAGAGCGTTTTCAAGCGAAGTGGGTACCGGTTCGCGTGAAGAAAACGCGTCAAAACTGGAATCGAGAACCTCGGTTTTTCAATCGCATCGAATTGATCCGAAAACCGCTTCGCACTTTTCGGTCCGATGCTCTAACTATCCGAATTTCATACTGATCGGGTCGCGGCTGATTTCGAGCTCGCCCTGATAGGCCTCGCATTCTTCTTCGGCATAGCGCAGCGCCGCCGCTTCATCGCGGAACAGGCCGCCGCAAAGGCCGTGCGTTTCGATAACGATCCAGCCAGCTTCAGGGTCACGTCCGACGACAAAATGGGCGCCGTCGGCAGCGGGAGGGTGTTGGTCGCTCATCTGGATTTCAATGCCCCGCCAAAAAGTCGGCGGCGCGAACGAGCAGGCCGAATGCAACCATGCAGGCGATCGTGCCTGCCAGCAAAACCTCGGGCCGCACGAGAAGGCTCGGCTCCGATTCCGCACGACGCGCGCGCGCTCTTGATCTCATCTTCATCTCCAACGCCGAAACCTCGGCAGCGGCCGAAATTTGGCGATGAGACCATATAGATTCGAGAGGTGCCGGCGCCGCGCGGTATATAAGCGGCGCGCCTAAATGGGGCTTAGCCAGCGATCTTTGAGAAATCCGCGACCTGATGAACCGCATCGCGGAGCGCGCTCAGCAACCGCAGACGATTGAGGCGCAAGGCCGGATCGTCGGCATTGACGGTGACCTTGTCGAAAAAGGCATCGACCGGCGCGCGCAACTGCGACAAAGCCCGCATCGCCCCGGCAAAATCTTCCGCGGCAATGGCACGCTCCGCGTCGGCAACCGCGATGCCGAGGCTTTCCGCCAAAGCCTTTTCTTCCGGGAGAGCGAGCTTTCCTGATGCGAAAGGCTCGGCATAGCTTTTCGCTTCCGCGGCGCCGGCTTTCTTTTCTTCGGCGCGCAGAATATTCGCCGCGCGGCGATAGCCGGCGAGAAGATTCCTGCCATCGTCACTCTCGAGAAAAGCGCCGAGCGCCTCGACGCGGCGGACGATGAGCAGCAAGTCATCGTTCGTTCCGCCCGGCCCCGGCGCGGCGAAAACCGCATCAATCAGATCGTGCCGTGCGCCCTTGTCGCGCAGATAGACTTTCAAGCGGTCGGCGAAAAAGCCTAGCACGCTTTGGATGAGATCGTCCGGCACGCTTTTGAGATTCGCATAGCCCGCACGTGCGGCTTGCGTCGCCGCGGCGATCCGCAGCCGCAGATCGTTTTCGAGAATGATCCGGATGATGCCGAGCGCGGCGCGGCGCAAGGCATAAGGGTCTTTGCTGCCGGTCGGCTTTTCGTCGATCGCGAAGAATCCCACGAGCGTATCGAGCTTGTCGGCCAGCGCCACGGCGATCGAAACCGGCGCCGTCGGGATCAAATCCGACGGGCCTTGCGGCCGGTAATGATCGCCGATCGCCGCGGCGATCTCCGCCGGTTCGCCATGGGCGCGGGCATAATATTGGCCCATCAGCCCTTGCAGCTCGGGAAATTCGCCGACCATCTCGGCGACGAGATCGGCCTTGGCGAGACGCGCCGCCCGCGCTGCCTTTTCGGAATTGGCGCCCACGACCGGCGCCAATTCCTGTGCCAAGCTCATGATCCGCCGCACCCGCGCACCCTGCGAGCCCAGCTTGGCATGAAAGACGATATTTTCGAGCTTTGGCAGCCGGTCTTCAAGCTTCGTCTGAAGATCGGTCTCGTAGAAGAATTTGGCGTCCGCCAGCCGCGCCCGCACGACACGGCCATTGCCTGCGGTGATCGCCGCCCCGCCATCGGCTGCGGCGATATTGGCGACCAGCGCGAATTTATTGGCGAGCGCCCCGGTCGCGGCATCGCGCAGTACGAAACATTTCTGGTTGGCGCGGATCGTCGCGCGGATCACTTCCGGCGGCAGCGCCAAAAAATCCTTGTCGAACGTGCCGATCAGCACGACCGGCCATTCGACGAGGCCGGCGACCTCCTCGAGAAGGCCCGCGTCCTCGACGAGCTCCAGCCCCTGCGCATGAGCAAGCGTGCGCGCATCATAAAGGATGATGTCGCGCCGGCGGGCGGGATCGAGCACCACCTTCGCCTTTTCGAGCGCGCTCACATAATCGTCGAAACGGCGCACCCGGATCGCGCCCGGCGCCAGGAAGCGATGCCCATAGGTGACATTGCCCGCCGCAATCCCGGCGACGGAAAAATGCACGATCTCCGGCTCTTCCGTCTCCGGCCCGAAGGTGGCGAGGATGGCGTGCAGCGGCCGCACCCAGCGGAAAGCGTCGGGCTTCACCGATTCGGCGCCCCAGCGCATCGATTTCGGCCAGGGGAAATTCGTCAGGATCGGCGGCAGGATATCGGCCAGAACCTCTTGCGTCGCCTTGCCCGGCCGGGCGATGGTCGCGACGTAGAAATCGCCCTTTTTCGGATCGCTTTCGATCTGCGCTTCGGCGACGCTCGCCAAGCCCGCACTCTTCAAGAAGCCGTTGATCGCTGCGGCCGGCGCATCGGTGCGCGGCCCCTTGCGGACCTCTTTCGTGTCGCTCTGGCGTGGCGGCAGGCCGGCGATCTGCAGCGCAAGCCGGCGCGGCGTAACGAAACTGCCGGCGGATTCGCCGAAAAGATTGCGCTCGGCCAAGGCATCGGTAACGAGCTTTTTCAGGTCCTGCGCCGCCTGCGCCTGCATGCGGGCGGGGATTTCCTCGGAAAAGAGCTCAAGCAAAAAATCGGGCATGGATGTCACAACGGCCGGGGTGCGGGCCGCTTCTATAGGCGGGCGGCTTACATTTCAACGTATTGCCGGGCGCCCCCGGAGCCGCTAAGAGGCAAACGCATCCGCTGGCGCGCCGATCCGTCGAGGGGAAGCCGCGCCACTTCACGATGTTGGAGCATGGTCCGATCGAAAACGTCGGGCAAGTTTCGGTCCATGCTCTGAGGGGGCGGTCCATGCCTATTCTGGTCGAAATCGCCGCCGGCGAATTGATCGACAAGATCACCATTCTCGAGATCAAGCTCGATCAGATCGGCGAGGCCGCCAAGCGCGCCAATATCAGCCGCGAATATGAGCATTTGCGCGCCGTTTTCCGCGACCAGATCAGGCCGAGCGAGCGGCTTGCCGAACTGACGGCGGCGCTCAAAGCCGCCAATCAGGAACTCTGGCATATCGAAGACGATATCCGCGACCGCGAGCGGGCGAAGGATTTCGGGCCGGACTTCATCGCCCTCGCCCGTTCCGTCTATCAGACCAACGACCGCCGGGCGGCGCTGAAACGCGAAATCAACGCCCTGCTGCAAAGCCCGATCGTCGAGGAAAAAAGCTACGCGGCTTATTAAGCCGGCCTCCAACATGCGGTGAATCACGACCGATGCCCGACTCCAACGCCAGTCCGCACTTGAAGCGCATCGCGTTTCTGTCATCCGGCGTGCCGGAGGCCGAGGCGGCGCGCATCCGCCTGATCCACCTTTATGGCAACAGCGACGCCGCGACGGCCGATGTCATTGTTGCGCTCGGCGGCGATGGGCTGATGTTGCAGACGCTGCACCGGTTCATGAATACCGGCAAGCCGATCTACGGCATGAACCGCGGTTCGGTCGGCTTCCTCATGAACGAATATCACGAAGAGAACCTCGTCCAGCGGATCGAGGAAGCCGAATCGTCGGTGATCCATCCGCTGGCCATGATCGCGACCGACATCCACGGCAAGATCGCCACTGCCATGGCGATCAACGAAGTGTCGGTGCTGCGGCAATCCTATCAAGCGGCGAAAATCCGCATCTCGATCGACGGCAAGGAGCGGCTCGCCGAGTTGATCGCCGACGGCGTGCTACTGGCGACGCCGGCAGGCTCCTCCGCTTATAATCTTTCCGTCGATGGGCCGATCCTGCCGCTCAACTCGCCGCTGATGGCGCTCACGCCGATCTCGGCCTTCCGGCCGCGGCGCTGGCGCGGCGCGCTGCTGCCCGATACCGCGCATGTGACGCTCGACGTGCTCGAAGCCGATAAGCGGCCGGTGGCCGCCGTCGCCGATCATTTTGAGTTCAAAGAAGTTCTCAAAGTCGAAATCGCCATGGACCACGCGACCAATCTGGTCATCCTGCACGATCCCGGTCATTCGCTCGATGAGCGAATCCTGCGCGAACAATTCGGCTTCCAAGATGAGCGGCGCAGTTAAAATCCTTTGCCGCGAGATCGTCTCGCGCGGCTTCGGCTTGCTTGAACGCGTCACCTGGCGGCGGCGCAAATTCGACGGCACGCCGCAGGAGATCACGCGCGAATTCTACGACACCGGTCCCGGCGCCACGATCCTGCTCTACGATAGAGAGCGGCGGCGCATCTTGCTCGTGCGGCAGTTTCGGCCTGCGGTCTATCTTGTCGAGGGGCGCGACAGCCTGCTCGAGACTTGCGCCGGCAAGCTCGAAGGGGCTGCGGCGGCTGAGCGCATCGTCATGGAGGTTCTGGAGGAAACCGGCCTCAGGATCGGCGCGCCGACCTATCTTTTCTCCGCCTATATGAGCCCCGGCGTCTACGCCGAGAAGATCAGCTTCTTCATCGCGCCTTATTCCCCGCGCGACCGCGTGACGAACGGCGGCGGCCTCGCCGACGAAGGCGAGGATATCGAAATCGTCGAACCCACTCTCGACGAGGCCTTGGCGATGATCGAAACCGGCGAGATCGCCGATGCCAAGACGATCCTGCTCATCCATTACGCCGTGCTGCATAGACTGATGGAGCGCTAAAATCTCGCCGCCGGATCGCTCAGGCGCGATGCGTCAGGCTGCAGCGAGTTCCGCTTCGATCGCGGCGAGATCGATGGTGATCCCGACC